>NZ_JAQWSS010000039.1 GCF_029243085.1 Candidatus Thioglobus sp.
GATCCCATGTCGTTATTTTAGTTTTAGATGCTGATGAAGGGGTTACTGAACAAGATGCTACACTTTTAGGCATGATTGCTGATAAAGGTCGTGCTTTATTAATTGTTTTAAACAAATGGGATGGACTTGATGATTATCAAAAGTCTGAAGTTAAACGTAAATTAGACGTTAAATTATCTTTTGTTAATTACGCCAGCGTGCATTACATCTCTGCATTACATGGCTCTGGTGTGGGGAAATTGTTCGCACCGATTATCAAATCTTATAAAAATGCTAGCACACAACATTCAACCTCAACGCTAAATAAAATTTTAGAAGCGGCCAATCATGGTCACCAACCACCTCCGGTTAAAGGAAGGCGTTTAAAAATTAAATACGTCAATCAAACAGATGTATTTCCGCCAACACTTACTTTTCATGGAAACCATCTTCAGAATGTACCAAACGCTTATGACCGTTATTTAAAGAATTTCTTTATCAATGCACTGAAATTAACCAATACACCTCTTAGAATTGAATATAAAAGTGGTGAAAATCCTTTTAAAGATAATAAAAATGAATTGAATGCTAGACAGGTGACTAAAAAACGCCGCTTAATGAAATTTATTAAGCAACGCAAAAAGCGTTAATTAAAACTCAAAGTAGCATTGTTGCGGTTAAGTTTAACGCTGAGTTCGCAGTAGGAATTCTCCAATATCATTGCCTGCGAGGGGTCGTCACTACAAGCACACCCTGAAAGTATTTCGCAAAAAAATACACCGATTTTTAAATGGATTGTTTGCTTGTCAGCTGAGCTGGATAGAATGGTTACACTAATACTATCTTTATCAATTACTCCGCTATGCGTACAGCATGCAAATAACGGCAGGTCATCAAGATTTAATCCACCAAAAGCACGCTTAAAACATTGGGGAAAGTCGTCACTTCCCCAATGTTTTAACGCTTGAGAAAACACTTAAGAAGAAAGTATTAAGTTATGCGCTTCATTGGCAGCATTAACAAAACCTTCAAATAACGGATGCCCATCACGCGGTGTTGAAGTAAATTCTGGATGGAATTGACAAGCAACGAACCATGGATGACCTTTTACTTCAATCATTTCAACTAAGGTGCCATCAATTGATTTTCCTGAAATCACTAGACCGGCTTCCTGTACTTTTTCAATTAAAGTGTTGTTAACTTCATAACGATGGCGATGACGCTCAGTAATCACTGATTCGCCATACACCGATTTAGATAATGTACCTTCAACCAAGCGACACTCTTGACCGCCGAGACGCATCGTACCTCCTAAATCAGAATCTTTATCTCGAGTTTGGGTAGAACCATCTTCATCTTGCCATTCAGTAATAAGACCAACAATTGGGTAAGGTGTATCTTGATTAAATTCTGTACTATTGGCATTAGTCATGCCAGCTACATTGCGGGCATATTCAATAACTGCAACTTGCATACCCAGACAAATGCCTAAATAAGGAATGTTATTTTCACGTGCATATTGCACTGTTGCAATCTTACCCTCAACACCGCGATTACCAAAACCGCCAGGCACCAAAATTGCACTCATTTCTCTCAAACAATCTGTGCCATTTGTTTCAATTTCTTCAGAATCAAAATAATGAATATTGACTTTTGTGCTAGTGTTAATGCCTGCATGCAACAATGCTTCAGATAAGGATTTATATGCTTCTGTTAAGTCAATATACTTACCCACCATAGCAATATCAACACTTGAAGTTGGTGTATTCAATTTTTCAATAACACGATCCCACTCGCTTAAATCGGTTGGCTTGCACTCAAGGTTTAATTTCTTAACAACAACCTCATCTAAACCTTGTTCATGTAAAGCTCGCGGCACTTTATAAATGGTGTCCACATCTAGCGATGTAAAAACAGAATCTGAAGCAACATTAGTAAATAAGGCAATCTTAGCACGCTCTGCTTCTGGCAATGGATGCTCTGAACGGCAAATTAAAATATCTGGCTGAATACCAATACTACGCAATTCTTTCACTGAGTGTTGCGTTGGCTTAGTTTTTAATTCTCCTGCCACCTTTATATAAGGCAACAGAGTAAGGTGTACAAATAAAGTATTATCACGGCCCAGCTCAAGACTCATTTGTCTAATGGCTTCCATAAATGGTAACGATTCGATATCACCTGCTGTACCGCCAATCTCAACCAATGCAACATCTGCACCCTGTGCCCCTGCTTGCGCTAACTCTTTAATTTCATTAGTAATGTGTGGAATAATTTGAACAGTGGCGCCCAGATAATCGCCACGACGTTCACGTTCAATCACATTTTCATAAACTCGTCCAGCAGTAAAGTTATTTTTCTTACCTAAGTGTTGACGAATAAAGCGTTCATAATGCCCTAAATCTAGGTCAGTCTCTGCACCATCATTGGTGACAAAAACTTCACCATGTTGAAATGGACTCATGGTACCCGGATCAACGTTAATATAAGGATCGAGTTTAAGCATGGTCACATTAAGACCACGAGATTCTAGGATAGAAGCTAACGAAGCTGATGCAATTCCCTTACCTAAAGAAGAGACTACACCGCCAGTAATAAAGATGTATTTTGTTGCCATGGAAAAGTAACAAAGTTGAAATGCTTATGATACCCTAAGGCGTTATAATAAGGATCATCAAAATACAAAGTAATTGCAATATGCAGTACAGACAGTTTGTTTCTCGCCTATTTATCTATCTAAAACCACATATAGGCAAGCTTGTCTTTGTATCTGTCATGATGATGCTTGCAACCGCTCTTGAAAGCTCCATTCCAGAAATAACTGGACGCATTGTTGATGATCTATTTGCAAATGATCGTAACTCTCAAACTGCATTTATCTATGCATTCGCATTATTTGGTGTTATTACATTAAGCTCCATTTTTGCTCTCACATCGACTGCTGCCAGCTCTTGGGTGTCCAACAAAGTTATTATGGATTTGCGAGTTGATATGTTTGACAAGCTATTGAAACTACCTAAATCTTACTTTGATAAACACCCAACTGGAAAAACACTTTCAAAACTTACCTTTGATGTCGAACAAATTGCTGCTGCCGCCTCGACTATTTGGCTAGATTTTATTAAATCATCAATGACTGTCATTATTCTCATTGGCTATCTTTTTTATAAAAACTGGCAACTAAGTTTATCGCTAATTGTACTTTTGCCTCTGGTGTACTTCACTGTTAAATTATCCTCTGGTCGAATGCGCAGTGCTAGTAATAAAGTTCAAGATTCCATGGGTAGTATGACTCATTTATTAGATGAGAATATTTCTGCCAATTCATTGGTAAAGATTTACCATGCGCAAAATCAAGAAACTAACAAATTTAACAATCTCATTAAGAATATTCGTCAACAACGATTTAAAGTTGACATGACTGGGGCGCTTAACACTAGCTTTGTTAATATTTTAATTGGTTTATCATTAGGTAGTGTGGTGTACTTTTCCTCAACCTCACTGCAAATGACGGCAGGTGAATTCTTATCATTTTTTACTGCTATGGGCATGCTGGTTAAGCCTGCTAAAAACTTAGTTAACATTAACAAGCCGCTGCAAACTGCTATGGCAGCAGCTGAAAGTGTCTTTGGTCTATTAGATGAAATCGAGGAAAAAAATCAAGGCAAAAAACTTTTAACTAAATCTCAAGGGGCAATTAGCTTTAACAACGTTTCATTTGGTTATTCTGAAGATTCGACAGTTCTTAACAATATTAACCTAGATATCAAATCAGGTGAAACCATTGCATTGGTCGGGTCAACTGGCAGTGGCAAGACAACCATTATTCAACTTATTACCCGTTTTTATTCTCCCTCACAAGGCGCTATTACTATTGATGGGGTTAACATTAAAGATTTAGAAATTGACTCACTAAGATCGCAAATATCTTTTGTGGATCAAAATGTACGTCTATTTAATGATACAGTTAGAGGTAATATTGCTTTAGGGCAATTAGATGCAATGGATGATAAAACTATTGAGCATGCTGCTAATATTGCTAATGCTACTGATTTTATTGAAAAAATGGACGATCAATTTAATACACAAATTGGTGAGGACGGAACCAAGCTTTCGGGCGGACAGCGCCAACGTCTTGCCATTGCTAGAGCTATTGCTAAAGACAGCCCTATTTTAATTTTAGATGAAGCAACATCTGCTCTAGACTCTGCTACTGAAAAACAAGTACAGGCTGCTATTGATGAAATGCAAAAAGATCGCACGACAATTATCATTGCTCACCGCTTATCAACTATTAAAAAGGCCGACCGAATCATTGTATTGCGCCAAGGAAATATTATCGAACAAGGTTCTCACCAGCAATTACTCGAACAAAATGGTGAATATGCTGGCTTATACAACCATCAATTTAAGAATTAATCTTTAATCACCAGCATCTTATGCTCTAGCATATCGCGCATGGAATAACCAATGCCACCAACCCCATAGCCAGAATGCTTGCGTCCAGCAAATGGCATCCAATCCACTCTGAAAGTAGTGTAATCATTTATCATTACTGCAGATGCTTGTAATTTTTTTGCCACATCCATTGCCAAAGACATATCTTGACTAAACACTGCTGACTGAAACGACACGTCTAGACTATTAGCCGCTTCAATAGCTGCGTTAATATTTGAATAGCTATAGATACATACAACAGGTGCAAAAATCTCTTGAGTAGATACTTTGGACTCCTTGGACGGATTTAATAGCACGGTTGGCTCATAGCTTACGGCATTGATTCGTTTACCGCCACACAGTAGTTCGGCACCCTCATCAATCGCTTCATTAACCCAGGTTTCGATCCGATCAGTCTCCTTAGCCGAAATAAGCGGTCCTAAATCTGAATCCTCGTTAGTAGCATCACCCACAACTTGGGTCATGGCAACATGGGCAATTTTTTTCGCCAAATATTCCGCCTTGTCTTTCTGTATATAAACTCTTTGAACAGATACGCAAACTTGGCCAGAATGGTACATACTAGCTTTCACCACGCCACTAACAAAAGCTTCCTCATCCTGACATGAGTCAAATATAAGTGGCGCAACACCTCCGTGTTCCAATGCACAGCGTGTGCCAGGTGCAAGCTTTGACTTTAAATACCAACCTACTTTAGCAGACCCAATAAAACTAAAAAATGCGACACGCGGATCAGTCACTAATGTTTCAGAATTTTCTCGATTGGCTAGTGCGATTTGCACCCAATTTTCGGGTAGTCCGGCTTGAATTATAAGCTTCATCAAATGTAAGCCACACAATGGTGTTGACGATGAAGGTTTAAAAATAACTGGACAGCCCGCTGCAATTGCAGGAATAATTTGATGAATTGCCAAGTTAAGAGGATGATTAAATGCACTAATAGCTACCACCACACCAATAGGCTCTAGAATAGTAAATGCCTTTCTACCTGTACCGGCTTCGGTCAGATCCATTGGCACCTCTTCACCATTAATACTGCGAATTTCAGCAATAGCAATACGAATACCATCAACTGCACGGGTGACTTCAACGCGCGCATCCCTTATCGGCTTACCACCCTCATTGGCAATCAACTGTGAAAATACTTCATGCTCCTTAGCCACTAACACTGATAGCTTCTGCAAAATACTAATTCGTTTAAAAATTGGTAAAGCGCCAGATTGGTGCAACTCATAAGCACGGTCAAGCATGTGCTCAATTGCTGCGCTGTCATGCATAGAAATCTCTTTTAAGGTCACTCCTGTATAGGCTTGTTTGACCACTAATGTATTTTGTGACATAAACCCTCCTTTAATTATCAAATTGCTTTAAATCATCTAGCAATGTTTTGGTATTTTGCGAATAGTCAATGGGTAGATCAATCACATGCACACCGCCTGTTTTAAAAGCATTTTCCAATGTTGGAATCAATTCGTCGCTCGACATTATCCTGTGGCCAATTGCACCATAGCTATCAGCATACTTAACAAAATCAGGATTATTAAAATCTAAGCCAAAGTTTTCTAACCCTTGCCCAATTTGTTTCCATTTAATCATGCCATAACCATTGTCATTGAAAATTAATACAACCAGGTCAAGATTAAGGCGTATTGCCGTCTCTAATTCTTGTGAATTCATCATAAAACCACCATCCCCACAGACAGCTAATGATTGCTTCTCAGGATACATCAAGGCGCAAGCAATCGCAGAAGGTAGACCTGCCCCCATTGTTGCTAAAGCATTATCAAGCAATAAAGTGTTGGGCTGACGCGTATGATAATGACGTGCAAACCATAATTTAAACATGCCATTGTCTAACGAAACAATGCCGTCATCATCTATTACTTTCCGAACGTCAGCCACCACACGCTGCGGCAACATTGGAAATGAAATATCAGCATCTAAAGAATGAATGGCATTTTTAGTGCGTTCACGAATCTTATCAACCCAACTAGTGTCACAAGCAAAACACTCATTTAAATTATCTGTTAGTCGAGTAATAGAGTTGCTAATATCGCCAACCACCTCTACTTGTGGATAATAAATATCTTTAAATTCAGCTGAATAAAAATTTATATGAATCACCTGTTGTTGGTCACCTTGCATGATGAAAGGGGGCTTTTCAACGATATCATGGCCAACATTAATAATTAGATCAGCCTTCTTAATTGCCTCATGTACATAATCTTTTGAAGAAAATGCCGCAGTACCAATAAATTTATCAACATTTCCACTCAGTGCACCCTTACCCATTTGAGTATTGAAAAACAAAATACCTGTCTTTCTTAAAAAATAAGATAGAGGCTCTCTAATGCGCTTTCTATTTGCACCGGCACCAACTAGCAACAAAGGTCTTTTCGCCAATCTAATAACCTCTGCTGCTTTATTAATGGCCTGATCTGTTGCAAAAACACGATGAATAGTTTGTCTAGAGAAAACCGTATCATTCTCCACATCTTCTCTAGCAACATCTTCAGGAAGCTCTATATGAACTGCACCAGGTCGCTCTTCTTCAGCAACTCTAAAGGCGCCACGTACTAGACCAGGAATCTGACGTCCGTAAGAAACCTGATTAGATTCTTTGACCAAAGGCTCCATCATCCGAACAATATCTAACACTTGAAATTTACCTTGTAAGCCTTCTTTAATCGGCTTTTGACCAGTAATAACAACCATTGGCATAGCGCCCAATTGTGCGTAAGCAATAGCAGTAACTAGATTTGTTGCGCCCGGACCCAGTGTCGCTAAACACACACCAGCTCGGCCTGTTAAACGACCGTAAGTTGCCGCCATAAAAGCACCAGCTTGTTCATGTCGAGTAAGGATGAATTTAATGGATGAATGCTTTAAAGAATCCAGAAAATCTAGATTTTCTTCCCCGGGAATGCCAAATATGTATTCAACACCTTCGTTTTCTAGTGCTTTTACAAACAAGTCTGATGCTTTCATATTCCTCTAAGAATGTTTATCCTAGGGTTAGCATACCATACTTTAAACTTTGCTAGTTATCGAAGGCGATTCAACACTTTTCCTGAATCAAGGGCAACTCGAACAAGGTCTGCTGCTGCAGCTAATGAATTCGATTTTTTGGTATGCCACATAACCAGCGATGCTGCCAAAACTAAGCCATCATAGAACATGCCTTTTTCACCCGAAAGTGCTGCCTTTCCCAATCTAACTGTATGCTCTGCTAAAGCTGGAATATCATTATGTACGTCCATTTCAGCTGGAAATGAAATGGCACGCATGTCTTGCTCAATACCTAATGAAGCAGGCTCAATATCGACACGATCCTGCTCTATATCACCTTCATACGATATCATCAAACCTTTTTGGCGTAGAGATGGAATAACACCACCTTCAACACCTCGAATTAACAACGCTGTATCCATTCCAGACGCCTTAACCAAATCAGCGTAAATTGGCGGATAAGGTTTGTGCACATAACCCAAAATAGAGTGTGTCTTTTTGCCACGCAATGGGCCGATTAATGTTTCTACAGTATTAACCACAGTACGCTTCACAATTCGATCACGCAATGACACCATATCGTGCAAACCACTACAATAACTTGCTTGGTCAATATAACTCCAACCGATAGAACTGTCTTCTAATCTCGCCTTGGCTTCAGCTGTTGAATGATCAACACCCAAGCCCATTGCTTGCGCTATATGTCTGTGCGTTAGTCCATATTTAGGACTTACCGCATCAAGGCCATGAATTACTGTTGGTAAACCCAGTTCTGCCAAAACAGCAGGTAAAAATGATGAAATAGGAATAGAGCGATTATAGCCACTATACGGATCACCTAAATCCACTAAGTCTTCAACATTCACTGCTTGTTTGTCACTCTCAGCCAATATTGCTGCCAAGATGCCCTCATTTTCTTCCATAGTTTCACGCTTCATACGTAAAGCAATTAAAAAGATAGCAGATTGGACATCGTCAATCTCGCCTCGCAAAATAGCTTGCATGCCACCCTTAGCCTCTTCAAAATCAATATTCTTACTCAGATCTGGGCCTGTAGCCACACGTTGAATAATGGATTTCATTAGCGCTTGAGAATCTGTACTCATGATTAAACCTCTATATAAATTTCGTTATTTTTTTGCTTAACCGGATAGGTTAGCATATGGTCAACATCATCCTCTGAACTGTCACCAGTATCTAAATCAAAACTATAGCCATGTAATGAGCACTTAACTCGATTACCTTTAAGACAGCCCAAAGTCAACTCGATATCCTCATGAGGACAACGATTTTCAGCACAATACAATTGACCGCCATTTAGAGTGACGAAAAGCTTTAAACCCTCAACTTCAACAGCTACCATTGTGCCTTCTTTAGGTGGCTGATTAAGCACCTTGTACCAACTAGACATTAAAACAATCTCCAAATTCTATTACTATTTAACTCTGCCGAGCATTGTTGCAATTGTTGCTTGTAACGCTTGGCATTGTTATTCACTTTAGTGGCTATCTTTTTCAACCAAGGTTTTTTATTATAAGATTTTTTGTTAAAACCACCATGACCTTCATGATATGCCAAATATTGATGATAGGCATCCGATTTCGAAATACCAGAAAGTTTTGCAGATTGACTGATATACCAAGCAACAAAATCAGCTGCATCATCAAAATCATCACGATCAGCGCTATGATTGCCAGTTTTTAATTGGTACCAATCCCAAGTTTCATCCTTGGCCTGAGCAAAACCATAAGCTGTGGTAGGTCTGAACCAAGGAACCACGCCAAATAATTTTTCTCTTGGTGGTTTTGCATCTGATGCAAAATGTGATTCCTGATACATAATTGCTAACGAGATATGGGCTGGTGCACCATATTTTTTCTCAGCTGCCTTAACTGAATGATACCAACTAACCTCTTCATCCATTAACGTGCAAATATTGTTAACAGTCACTGCGGGTGTTGAAAAACACCCACTTAAAAATAAAGGCAACGCTAAAAGTAAAAGAACTTTTTTCATTTAGCCGGCAACACTTGTAAAAAATACTTTGTAAATAACAACTGCTTGAGCAATGAATAAAATTGCCAAAGCAGCCTTAATTGTGCCATCAGATAAGCCAGTTGTCTTTTTAACCGAAGACATGCTTTGAGTTCGTGCGGATGATTTTAACATTTGAGCACCATCTTCAAGCTCAACATTAATTGCAACCAGACCCTTCTCAGATTCTTCGGAATTAAATATAACGCGCGTGTTTGCTTTTAGGCGCGATTTATTGAAAATATTCTTTTGATGAACAAAATATTTTTTCACCATCATCACCTGTAATAAATCCATACCCTTTGGTGCCAAATTGAGCTACCACGCCTTTAATTTTATTAGCCATTTTTCCTCTTAATTTTTACGCAAACAATAAGTTGCCTTCTCAATATAATCAACATTTTCACGTTGAAACTTAGGTTCGTTCTCTAGGTCATTAAAACATTGTAGTTGTTGACAATCGAACCCGGTTTTATAAAGCAACCACACCTCTTCTTTATTAACAGCAAACGGTGGGCCGCTTATTTGTGATTGCGGATAGTTCAATGTTAACAATAACACCCTGCAACCAGTAGATATTATAGAGTATAAATGTGCCGCATACCTCTCCCTTAATGCTAATGGTAATGCGATTAATGACGCTCTATCGTAAACCGCCACTACTGAGGTTAAATCCAAATAAGTAAGATCAAAATAGTCACCACAATAGATTTGGATATTTGCTGCAGAATAAATGGTAAATTTATCTGATTTTCTAATTGAATAATCTATCTTATTCTCTTCAAAAAACTGCTGAGCTGCAATGTCACTTAACTCTACACCGATAACTTTGTAACCTTGTTTGATCAAATAAAGCATATCTACACTTTTTCCGCATAAAGGAACAAACACTAGATCATTCTTCTTTAAAAATAAACAATCAATAAACTCAATTAATTTAGAATTTGGCTGATCCCGATGCCAACCAATTTTTCCATTTTTCCATCGCTGTATCCAATCAGTCATAGTAATCCTTAAGTTATAATATTCATTATGCAAATTAAACGACCAAGCCGAAAAACCATCATGCAAATGATGATGGTTATTTTAGCCATTTTTATTATTCGCGCCTATCAACAACAAGATCTAACCACAGGTTTAGTGCCAAGTTTTAGTTCTCAAACCTTAAGTGGCGAAGTAATAAGCTCCAATCCAATGCCTGATCAAGGGGTTTTAATACATTTTTGGGCAACTTGGTGTCCAGTATGCAAGTTAGAAAATGATAACATTCAGGCTATTTCAAAAGATTACAAAGTGCTTAATATTGCCATTCAATCAGGTTCTGACTTAGAACTTCAAACTTATGCCGAAGATAACAATATGCAACTAGATAATCTCATCAATGATCAATCTGGTTCAATCTCTAAAATGTTTGGTGTTAAAGGTACGCCCAGTAGTTTCTTTATTAATCCAAAAGGCCGAATTCAATTTACTGAAGTAGGTTACGTAACCACTCTGGGTTATCGTTTACGATTGTGGTGGGCAGGACTATAAATAATGACTGGTCTAGTCATCTAGACCCTTTATTTAAACGTGACTCTTTTCATCGCTTATTAGACTTTATAAGTTATCAAAAACGCAACAACATTACGATTTTTCCGCCTGAAAATCAAATCTTTAAGGCTTTTGAACTTAGTAGCTTTGCTAAGACTAAAGTGGTTATTGTTGGGCAAGACCCTTACCATAATATTCATCAAGCTCATGGCCTAAGCTTCTCTGTACCAGATGATGTCAAAATCCCGCCCTCTTTAGCCAACATTTATAAAGAACTAGAATCAGACTTAAATATTAGCCCTAATAATAGTGGTAATCTGGAAAGATGGGCCAAGCAAGGTGTTTTACTACTTAACAGCAGTCTAACTGTAGAAAAAAACTCACCAGGATCTCACACAAAGACACCATGGGTTGAGTTTACTGAATCAGTCATTCATTTATTGAGCAATCATAAACAAAATCTAGTATTTATTTTATGGGGTTCGTATGCTCAACAAAAGACCGAATTGATTGATACAGATAAGCATTTGGTATTAACCGCATCCCACCCTTCTCCATTTTCTGCTTATAAGGGTTTTTTTGGTTGTAAACATTTCTCTAAAACCAATGAATATCTTAAAATGAACAATTTACAACAAATCAACTGGTAGTTATGAAATTAATAATCGATGATGCATGTTATGCGTACAACGAAATCTTCTCACAATTTGGTGACATTATTGCCATCCCTGGTCGAGACATAGATGCCGATTCTGTAAAAGATGCTGATATATTAATAGTGCGTTCACGCACCAAAGTCAATCAAAAACTGCTTAAAAATAGTACAATTAAATTTGTAGGGTCTACAGTTGCAGGACTTGATCATGTAGATCAAAAATATCTTGCAGACAATAATATTGAATTTTTCTCAGCACAAGGTTGCAATTCTATGGCGGTTGCTGAATTTGTTATTGGTACTATTATTAATCTTGCAAACAAACACGATTTTAACTACCAAAATAAAACACTTGGTATTATTGGCGTTGGCAATGTTGGCTCAAGATTAGCTGCAAAAGCAGATTTACTAGGTATTAAAACTCTTTTAAATGATCCTGTTCGCCAAATTAATGAAAATTTACCAAATTTTGTAGATCTTGA
>NZ_JAQWSS010000041.1 GCF_029243085.1 Candidatus Thioglobus sp.
TTATCTCTATTTTTAATTAAAAATTGATGATAAATCATTAATACACCCGAAAAGAATACTGAAATATCATAAAAAGTGGCCATATCGAAAATTTCTGATATTTTCATAAAGACCAGAACAAGACCAATTTGCAACAATGCAAGAATTAATCGGTCATAACTTGCAAACAATACGGCAGTGGACTTAACCCCAATTTTTAAATCTTCCTCGCGATCGGCCATGGCATACATGGTGTCGTAAATTACTGTCCATATGATTGTAGCAGAAAAAATCCACCAAGCACTATCCGGAACATTATTATTCGTTGCCGCAAAGGCCATTGGCACACTCATTGCAAAAGCACTTCCCAGAATCGCCTGAGGCAAGTGCGTCCAACGCTTGGTAAAAGGATAAAGTGTCGCCAAAAGGGCGGCAATAACAGCCAACTGAACTGTGAGTGTATTTGTAAAGAGCACCAAAGCAAAAGCAGATGCGATCAAGGCCGAAAATAATTTTAATGCACTAGTCGCTGAAATCTCACCTGAAGTGATCGGTCGATGCTGAGTACGCTCAACATGTTTATCAATATCACGGTCAGCATAATCATTAATAACACAGCCTGCCGAGCGCATCAAGACAACGCCCATTATAAATATAACCAATAGCTTTGGTTCAGGCCAGCCGTCTGCCGCTAGAAATAATGCCCAGAGTGTTGGCCACAAAAGTAAATAAATCCCGACCGGCTTATCAAGGCGCATGAGTCGAAAATAAACATTCATAACGACCCTATAAACTGCTCAAGCTCAGCTGACAGAGGCGCCTTAACTTTTTGAATTTCATCGGTTAATGGATTGGTAAAAGTTAATTGATGTGCATGTAAAAATAAACGCTTAAGCCCCATGAACTTAACTTGACGGTCAAACTCTTTATCGCCATACTTATCGTCACATGCAATCGCATGCCCGGCGTGCTTTGCATGCGCACGAATCTGGTGCGTGCGCCCTGTCTCAATAGTCACCTCTACCAAAGAAGCTGAGAAATCACCTTTACTAAAGTTTTTAAGAGGCTGAAAATGACTAATAGAATGCTTACCTTTGCTATCCACTACCGCATATCTGGAATTTTGGTGCAGTGGCGCATCAATGGTATGACGCTTCTTTGACCACACTCCTTTAACTAAGGCTGTATAGCGTTTCTCCATCTCATGTCTATTAAGTTGTTCATGCAGGTTCTTAAGCACACTGCGCTTTTTGGCAATTAATAAGACCCCTGACGTAGCTCTATCAAGGCGATGGACCAGTTCAATAGGCTCTTTATAAACAGCTCTTAATGCTTCAATGACACCCGTATCAACACCACTACCGCTATGCACTGCAACACCACTAGGCTTATTAATAATCACCAGCCCTTTATCTTCGTAAATAATAGCATTTAGCAGCACTTGCTTAAGACTATCTGAGACATGAGATGGTTTTTTCTCGCTTACTTTAATAGGTGGAATACGCACAACATCATCTTGTTGAAGTTTGTAATCAGCTTTTTTTCTACCTTTGTTAACACGCACTTCACCCTTACGTATTACTCGATAAATGTGAGATTTGGGCACCCCCTTAAGAATCTTAACTAAAAAATTATCAAGGCGCTGACCTGAAGAAAATTCATCAATTGTCTGAAAAGTGACAGCCATCAGTTGGAAAAAAACAAGTTTTTAAAATTATTCGTTGTTGTCTGCGCAATCTCATTAACACTCACGCCTCTGATTTCTGCCAACTTTTCAGCAACATAGTAAGTATAGGCTGGAGAGTTAGGCTTTCCTCGGTTAGGGACAGGTGTTAAATAAGGAGAGTCTGTTTCGACTAGGATACGATCAGCAGGAATTTGTTTAGCAACTTCACGAAGCGCATCAGCACTCTTGAACGTTACAATGCCCGAAAAAGAAATATAAAACCCTAAATCTAGAGCCGCTTGAGCAGTCTCCCAATCTTCTGAAAAACAGTGCATTACGCCAGCATTGGCTTTTTCTTCAGCCATAATTTTGATTGTATCGACTTTTGCATCACGTGTATGTATGATCATTGGCTTGCCTGATTGATTTGATGCTGCAATATGGCGTCTAAATCTATCTCTCTGCCAATCAGCAGATTCTTGTTCTACATGAAAATAATCTAGTCCAGTTTCACCAATGGCAATTATGTTGTCATCATTTGCAAGCTTAAGCAACTCATCAACACTTGGATCTTTACCTTCTAATTCAACTGGATGCACACCAACTGAGGCGTAGATTTGTGGGTGCTTTTGGGCTAGCGACAACACTTCATCAAAATGCTCCAAATCAATACAAACACAAAGGAACTCCTTGACTGATAGTTCTTCAGCATGAGCTAGCATACTGTCAACACTACCACCAAATTTATCAACATCTACGCGATCTATATGACAATGAGAATCAATAATATGCATTTTACAGTCCTATTTTTTTGAACCAATTTTTGGCTTTATCATCCAAATCATCAGTTAATTGGTTAAATTTGCCACGTAGTTGTCGACGCACACTTTCTTTAATCTCATATTCATTAAGTTTTAGACCGTTTTTCTCAACTTCTGTTTGAATTCGCATCAAGGCAATCTTCATAATTTCAGCACCAGCGCGATCTAACAAAATTCCTTTATCTTGGCCAAATTCGTAGATGACAACATCTGGCACATTAACGGTTTGTCTAAGCCATTGGGTGTCAATGAACAATTGAGTATTAATAATACTTAGTTGTTTAATTTTTACACGATGTTTTTTATTATAGCGACTACCTTGAATAATCTCTTTTTGTGTATCAATATTTTTTTCGTTTGATTGAGCATCTAGCTGCTTAAGCAGTTCAACCAAATTAACTTTTTGATCTTTTTGCTCTAATGTAAATAATAAGCCATCAAACTCAAGTCGATCCAACACAATTAATCCCTTCTGGGTTTCGTCAGAAAAAGAAGCGCTTAGATGATTTAACACAAATGCGTTTTCATTTGAGAAATGGGCTGGATTTTTTACTTCCACAAAATCAACATTTATTTTTTTTTCAGGCCAATCACTTCTTAATTCAGCAATACTAATAGGTGCGTTGAAAGATTTTTGTCCGTAAAATTCCATGGCTGATTTTGTAATTTGATCAAAGAAAATGACCATAACAACCGCTATCATGAATACTAGAATTGTTACATAATATAAAATTTTCTTCATGATTAGCTTGTTTGAATTTCCAAAAAATAACGCCGGTCAGATACATAAGGTACGCTCACTTGATGTATCTGTATTTTAAAATTATCTAGAGGTTCATCTGCAAAATGATCTCCTTTCATTAGTAAATAACTGCCATTATCACACAATAAATGCTTAGTTAGCTTTAAGGTTTTGTCAACTTCTGCAAACGCTCTAGAGGTTATTTGTGCAAAGCAGTTCTCAGGCTGATACTCTTCTACTCGCTGATTAACGACGGTTAAGTTATTCAATTTTAATTGAGTTTTAGCAAATTGCATAAAACGACATTTTTTACCTACAGTATCTAGCACAGTCACTAACAACTTTGGTTTCATGATACTAATAACAATGCCTGGTAGACCTGCACCAGAGCCTACGTCTAATAGCGGGCCTGAATTGATATACGACACAACGGACAAGCTATCCAACAAATGTTTTTTAATGCCTTCTTCACTACTGCGAATTGCACTTAAATTATAGGTTTTGTTCCATTTTATAATCAACTCTAAATATTGTAACAATTGATCAACTTGTATCGAATCCAGCTCAATACCCATTTGCTCTGCACCCTCTGCAAGTAATGCTTTATTGGTCATAATTTTTTATAAGTTTTAAGGTATACCAATAAAATTGAAATAGAGGCCGGAGTTAAACCCTGAATACGACTGGCTTGTCCAATAGTTTCTGGCAGATGTTGTGTTAGTTTCTGACGAACTTCGGCTGAAAGGGCTTTGATAGCTTGATAATCCATATTGGCTGGCAACATAGTATCTTCATTTTTTCTATATTTTTCAATCTCATCCTTTTGACGCTTAATATAACCTGCATATTTAATTTGATTTTCAACTGCAGCTATCAATTTATCATCCGATAAATAAGGCCTGCCAGAGTCAATCTGGCTCAGAACCTTATAGTTCACTTTAGGGCGCTTAAGTAACTCCAACAATGAATATTCATGATTTAGCGTCTGGCCAAGCACACCACTAGCTTGTGTATCACTCGCCTGTATCCAGGTTGTGTTTAAGCGATCCTTTTCTTGATCCACTGTCGCATACTTTTGTTCAAATGCCCTCCATCTATCCTCGTCAATCAAGCCTAATTTATAGGCTGCAGGCGTTAATCGTTCATCTGCGTTGTCCTCACGTAATAATAGTCTATATTCCGCCCTTGAAGTAAACATACGATACGGTTCATTAGTACCCTTGGTAATAAGATCATCTACCATTACGCCAATATAACTTTCATCACGTTTCGGTAGCCATGGTTCTTTTTCTTGAACAGAGCAAGCAGCATTTATACCTGCCAACATACCTTGTGCAGCTGCCTCTTCGTAGCCTGTCGTGCCATTAATCTGTCCAGCAAAATACAAATTAGCGATACGCTTTACTTCTAAAGTCTGTTTCAAGCCACGTGGATCAAAAAAATCATATTCTATTGCGTATCCTGGTCGTATAATTTGCGCATTCTCAAAACCTTTAATTGAATGAATAAAATTAACTTGAACCTCATAAGGTAGAGAGGTTGAAATGCCATTTGGATAAACCTCATTAGTTTCCAACCCTTCTGGCTCAACAAAAATCTGGTGAGAGTTTCGCTCTTCAAATCTAACAACTTTATCTTCAATAGAGGGGCAATATCTCGGACCAATACCTTCAATATTACCTGTGTACATAGGCGAATCCTTGAGACCTGCTCGAATAAAATCGTGCGCTTTTTCATTCGTATGAGTAATAAAACATGAGATTTGTTGAGGATGGTCTTCTGCTTTACCCATAAATGAAAAGCTTGGTAACGGATAGTCTCCAGGCTGTTCTTGCATCAAGGAATAATCTAAAGTACGCCCATCTAATCTTGGTGGAGTTCCTGTTTTTAAACGCCCCACTCCCAGATCATATTCACGTAATTTTCGAGATAATGGATTGGATGGCGCATCTCCTGCGCGACCGCCTTGAAAATTCTTTTGTCCAATATGAATAATGCCACCTAAAAAAGTGCCAGAAGTCAAGACCACTTTATCAGCTGTAAAAGTTAATCCCATCTGCGTAATCACGCCAACCACTTTATCATTGTCGATAACCAGATCGTCTACGGCTTGTTGAAATAACGATAGATTTTCTTGATTCTCTAGCGTATAGCGAATGGCAGCTTTATACAACACGCGGTCTGCTTGAGCTCGTGTTGCTCTTACAGCTGGGCCTTTCGAAGCGTTTAAGGTGCGAAATTGTATGCCAGCCTGGTCTATGGCTTTTGCCATAGCACCGCCCATAGCATCAATCTCTTTAACCAAATGCCCTTTACCAATACCACCGATAGCCGGATTACAACTCATCTGCCCTAGTGTTTCAATATTATGAGATATCAATAAAGTTTTTACCCCCATGCGCGCGGAAGCTAATGCAGCTTCCGTCCCCGCATGTCCACCACCAATAACAATCACTGAATAATTCGTATCTTGACTCATGTACTTCCTTTGCAATAAAAAAGGCTCGTTAAAACGAGCCCTTTAAATATTTGACCCTTAGGCGCTTACTTTACGTTTGCGTCTAATTCTCCTGATAAATATCTCTGATTCATGCGATCTAATGAAGAAATCGTAATTTTATCTGCTTTACCTGCAGAACCAAACGCTTCAAAACGCGCTGCACAAATTTCAGTCATAGCTTCTGTAGAAGCCTTTAAGAATTTACGTGGATCGAAGTTCGAAGTATTTTCGATTAAGTGTTTACGAACTGCACCTGTTGATGCCATACGTAAATCTGTATCAATATTTACTTTGCGTACACCATTTTTAATACCTTCTTGAATTTCGCTAACTGGAACACCGTAAGTTTGTCCCATATCACCACCGTAATTGTTAATGATTTCTAACCAGTCTTGTGGTACTGAAGAAGAGCCATGCATTACTAAATGTGTATTTGGTAAACGTTCATGAATTTCTTTGATACGATCAATACGCAAGATCTCACCATCAGGCTCTTTCGTAAACTTATATGCACCATGTGACGTACCAATAGCAATTGCTAGAGCGTCAACGTTTGTTTGTTTAACAAAATCAGCAGCTTCTTCAGCAGAAGTCAATAGCATGTCAAGATCTAATTTACCTTCTGCACCATGGCCATCTTCTTCACCCATTTCACCCGTTTCTAATGAACCTAGACAACCTAATTCACCTTCAACTGATACACCACCCGCATGTGCCATCTTAACAACTTCTTTAGTTACAGCAACGTTATACTCAAAAGAAGAAGGAGTCTTGCAATCTGCCTCTAAAGATCCGTCCATCATAACCGATGAAAATCCAGACTGGATTGAACGTAAACATACTGCTGGTTCAGAACCGTGATCCTGGTGCATTACTACTGGAATATGTGGGTACATTTCAGTCGCTGCTGAAATTAAGTGACGTAAGAACGGCTCACCCGCATATCCTCTTGCGCCAGCTGAACCCTGCATAATAACAGGTGAATTGGTTCTATCAGCTGCTTCCATGATAGCGTGAACTTGCTCCATGTTATTGACGTTAAACGCCGGCATACCATAGCCGTTTTCTGCTGCATGGTCTAATAATTCTCTTAATGAAATTAACATTTTTTCTCCTTTTATTGTTTCTAATTATTTACTAATAGTCGTCGTCGCCAACACGAAGTATCTTCATCATGTTTGTACCACCACCTGTATTATCTTGATGCATTCCTTTGGTTAATATTACCAAATCACCATCTGCAACAACATTGTTTTTTGTCAGTGTATCTACCACACTCTTATTTACATCACCCCAGTTAGTGTTGACCACTTCATTTATTCCACATGGATACACACCACGATACAAGGTAACCTTACGTAAGGTGCTTACATTTTCACTTATAGCATAAATAGAGACATCTGAACTAATTCTAGACATCCATAACGCCGTGTAGCCGGTTTGTGTTAATGAGGCTATTACTTTCACGCCTAAATGGTTGGCTGCATACATGCTACTTAATGCAATAGTTTCATCAATATCTTTAAAGCTTTGATTGAGTCTATGTTGTGAAACTTTTGCAATTGGATTCTTTTCAGCTTCAAGACACACTTCAGCCATGGTTTCAACTGCATTTTTTGGATAAGCACCGGCTGCTGTTTCAGCAGAGAGCATTACCGCATCGGTGCCATCAAGTACTGCGTTTGCTACGTCAAATACTTCCGCACGTGTTGGAATCGGGTTTTCAATCATTGACTCAAGCATTTGCGTTGCCGTTACGACAATACGATCATTTGATCGTGCCATTTTAATTAATCGCTTCTGTTGCGCTGGCAATTGTGCATCACCAATTTCAACACCCAAATCACCTCGAGCAACCATTATACCGGCAGATTCTTTAATAATATCCAAAATGGTTTCTTCTTTCAAAGATTCGGCGCGTTCAATTTTTGAAATAACACCTGCATGACTTCCGGCCTGTTTTAGCAACGTTTTGGTTTCACGTACATCATCACCATTAATCGGGAAAGACAATGCAACATAATCAGCCTTAGCTTTAGCAGCTGTAAAGATATCCTTCTTGTCCTTTACAGTCAGTGCGTTAGCTGATAGTCCGCCACCACGTAAATTAATACCCTTTTTGTCTGAAAGAATACCACCTTGCTTAACAACTGTATTAATCTTATTTCCAACAATTCCAGTTACTTCTAGTACAATTTTTCCATCATCTAGAATTAAGATATTTCCTGGATTGACTTCTTGAGGAAGTGTTTTATACGCAATACCAACAGACTGCTGATCACCTAATAAGTTATCTTTATCTGCATCTAGTGCAAAACTATCACCATTGTTAAGTTCAATTTTTATGCCATCTTTAAAAGAGGCAATACGTATTTTTGGACCCTGTAAGTCCATCAATACACCAATATAGGTGTCGTTCGCCTGTGCCCAATCACGTACCGCCTTAACTCTTCCCAAATGTTCTTCTTCCGAGCCATGAGAAAAGTTAATACGTACAACATTAACACCCGCTGCTAGAATGCTTTCTAAAACCCCAGGCTTATCCGTTGCCGGCCCCAAGGTTGCTAAGATTTTAGTTCTTCTAGTCAAGTGTTACTCCGCCGCTCTTTTTTCTAAAATTTCTACTGCTGGTAATTTTTTACCTTCAAGGAATTCTAAGAACGCGCCACCACCTGTTGAAATATAGCTTACTTTATCTTCAATATTGTATTTATCAACCGCTGCTAAAGTGTCTCCACCGCCTGCAATTGAAAATGCATCGGAATTAGCAATTGCCATGGCAACGGTTTCTGTGCCACCAGCAAATTGATCAAACTCAAAAACGCCTACTGGGCCGTTCCAAACAATGGTGCCTGCATTTTTCATAATCTCTGCTAATTCATCAGCTGAATCAGGGCCGATATCAAAAATCATGTCGTCATTAACTACAGCTGTTGACGCTTTGGTTTCTGCTGCTGCAGTTTCAGAAAACTCCTTGCCACAAACTACATCTGTTGGTACAGGGATTTCGCAGTCCTTCATTAATTTTTGTGCTGTAGGAATTAGATCATCTTCACATAAAGATTTTCCGACATTATTGCCTTGTGCTGCAATGAATGTATTAGCAATACCGCCACCAACAACCAACTGATCCACAATCTTAGATAAAGACTCTAAAACGGTTAATTTTGTTGATACTTTAGATCCACCAACAATTGCAACCATTGGACGCTTAGGATTATCTAGTGCCTTGCCTAACGCTTCAAGTTCACCTGATAGCAACGGACCTGAACAAGCAATAGGCGCATATTTAGCAACGCCATGTGTTGAAGCTTGTGCACGATGCGCAGTACCAAAAGCATCCATAGCAAAGATGTCACACATTGCTGCCATACGCTTAGATAGAGCGTCATCATTTGCCATTTCGCCTTCGTTAAAACGTACATTTTCACAAAGCACCACTTCGCCATCACTCATGTCAACGCCATCTAGCCAGTTCTTTTCTAAGCGTACTGTTACGCCTAAAATTTCTGTTAATCGATCTGCTACCGGTTGTAATGTAAATTCATCACTATACTCGCCCTCAGTTGGGCGTCCACGGTGAGACATAAGTAATACCTTAGCGCCTTGTTTCATAGCCATCTGAATGGTTGGGACAGAAGCTTTAATACGCTTGTCACTTGTTACAACACCATCTTTAATTGGCACGTTTAAGTCTTGACGAATTAATACTTTTTTAGAGCTTAGATCTAGATCTGACAAATTGATAACTGACATTATTTCTCCTACTATTTATTCAATTGACTGATTAATAATATTAATCAGTGCTTGCTCAACAGGTTCTATTAATGAAGATACATCCTCATTAGTTAGTTGGGCAATATGTTTAGAGGGTGACGCCATACCAATTCTGGTGACGCCATCCATTGTATATACCGAAATTCGACAAGGTAATACACTTGCCAAATTCATATCCTTTTCCAGAATATTCTTTGCAACCACTGGATTGCAGACTTCAAACACATGACACGCTTCTTCTAATGTCTGGCCTTTTCCAGCCAATGTTTGTTTAATATCGTAAGAATGCAAAATTCCAAACTTATTGTTTGGAACTGCTTCTTTTAATTTTTCAATAACTTCTTCAACACTAAGCTGAGAGTCTTTAATGAATAAATCTGGCATATTAAAACCGGCCCGCAAATGCAAGCCGTAATTTAATTATTAAGCAATGTGCTGAACTAAACGAAGCATGTTACATGTGTAACCATACTCGTTATCGTACCAAGACACAACCTTAACAAACGTATCGTCAAGTGCAATACCTGCGCCCGCATCAAAAATTGAAGATTGGCTAATACCGCGGAAGTCAGAAGAAACAACTGACTCATCAGTGTAGCCCAATGTACCGGCCATTGAACCTTCAGAAGCCTCTTTCATTGCAGCACAAATCTCTTCGTATGTTGCTGGCTTATCAAGCTCACAAGTTAAATCTACAACTGAAACGTCAACTGAAGGAACACGGAAAGCCATGCCCGTTAGTTTGCCGTTAAGCTCTGGCAATACAACGCCTACAGCCTTAGCAGCACCTGTTGATGAAGGTATGATGTTTTCAAATACTGCGCGACCACCTCTCCAATCTTTCATTGAAGGACCATCAACCGTTTTCTGTGTTGCAGTAGCAGCGTGAACCGTAGTCATTAAACCACGCTTTAAGCCCCACTTATCATTAATTACTTTAGCAATTGGCGCTAGACAGTTAGTTGTACATGAAGCAGCAGAAACGATTGCTTGGCCAGCGTACTCAGAATGGTTAACACCGTAAACAAACATAGGTGTACCGTCTTTAGAAGGTGCCGATTGAACAACTTTCTTAGCACCTGCATCGATGTGTGCTTGACATGACTCTTCAGTTAAGAAGAAACCCGTACAATCGATTACGATTTCTGCACCGATTTCGTCCCACTTAAGGTCCGCAGGGTTACGTTCAGCAGAAAGACGAATCTTCTTACCGTCAACAATAAAGTTATTGCCTTCAACCGCTACTTCGCCGTCAAAACGACCTTGAGCTGTATCGTACTTAAGCATGTATGCTAAGTAATCATTTTCTAATAAGTCGTTAATACCGACTACTTCTAGTTCTGGAAAATCTTTCTTAATTGCACGAAATGCCATACGACCGATACGACCAAAACCATTAATACCTACTTTAATTGCCATTTTACTTACTCCTTTTTACTTTTATTGTTAATGCCAAATTGGCATTAATTATTTCTATTTCAACCCTGCTACAAATAGCACGAGTTAATTATATTTATTTATCCTAAAACTTTCTTTGCAGTTGCAACCACGTTGTCTACTGTAAAGCCAAATTCTTTAAACAATTCACCTGCTGGCGCTGACTCACCAAAAGTTGTCATACATACCAAACCACCGTCTAAACCAACGTACTTGTACCATGCATCACCAACACCCGCTTCAATCGCAACGCGCTTAACGCCCGGTGTTAATACTGAATCTTTGTAGGCTTGATCTTGCTCATCATAAGCATCTGTACAAGGCATTGAAACTACACGTACGTTTGCGTCCATTGCTTCAGCTGCTTCAACTGCTAAGCCAACTTCTGAACCAGTAGAGATAAAGATGATATCAGCATCGCCATCACAATCTTTAAGTACATAGCCGCCTTTTTCAATGTTAGCTACTTGCTCTGCCGTTCTAGACTGAGGTGTTAATGCTTGGCGTGAGAACACCAATGCTGTTGGCGCTTCACCACGTAACATTGCCATCTTCCAAGATACTGCAGATTCGATTGCATCACAACCTCTCCAAGTTTGGAAGTTTGGAATCATACGCATTGTTGCAATTTGCTCAACTGGCTGATGCGTTGGACCATCTTCACCCAAACCGATTGAGTCATGTGTGTAAACATAAATTGTGCCAATTTTCATTAGAGCAGACATGCGCAGTGCATTACGCATGAACTCCATAAACATGAAGAATGTTGCGCCGTAAACTTTAAAACCGCCATGAAGCACCATACCATTCATCATGTGTGCCATACCAAACTCACGAACACCCCATGAGATGTAGTTACCATCAGCATTGTCAGCGTTTACTTTAACTGTGCCTGACCAATTAGTTAGGTTAGAACCAGTTAAGTCGGCAGAGCCACCAAACATTTCTGGCAATAGTGGACCCATTGCTTCGATTGCTTTTTGAGACGCTTGACGTGATGCAATGTTTGGCATTTCGTCTTGAGTGTTAGCAATAAACTTATCCATTTCCATTTCAAAGTTTGCTGGTAATGTACCTGACATACGACGCTCAAATTCAGATGCGTCTTCAGGGAATTCAGCTTTATATGCTGCAAATGCATCATTCCAAGCCGCTTCATCCGTAGCGCCTTGTGCTTTATGATCCCAACCCGCATAGATATCAGCAGGGATTTCAAATGGCGCTGAAGTCCAACCTAATTCTTTACGTGTTGCTGCAATTTCTTCATCGCCTAACGGTGCACCGTGACAATCGTGTGTGCCACATAAATTTGGAGAACCAAAACCAATTACTGTCTTACAACAGATTAAAGATGGCTTATCAGTTACCGCTTTAGCTTCTGTAATTGCTTTGCTGATTGCGTCAGCATCATGGCCATCAACTGCAACAACATGCCAATCGTATGAATTAAAACGTCCTGGAACGCCTTTCTCCATCCAATCGCCAATGTGGCCATCAATTGAAATATCGTTGTCATCCCAGAATGCAATTAATTTTCCTAATCCTAGCGTACCAGCCATTGCACATGATTCATGTGACAAGCCTTCCATTAAACAACCATCACCCATAAATACGTAAGTGTTATGATCTACAATTGTGTGGCCCGGCTTGTTAAATTGTGCGCCTAGTGTGCGCTCAGCAATTGCCATACCAACAGCATTGGTAATACCTTGTCCTAATGGTCCAGTTGTTGTTTCAATACCTTCAGCATAACCATACTCAGGATGGCCTGCAGTTTTAGCATGCAATTGGCGGAAATCTTTAATATCATCCATACTTAATTCGAAACCCGTTAAATGTAATAACGAGTACATAAGCATTGAGCCGTGGCCGTTTGATAAAACAAAACGATCGCGATCAGCCCACTTTGAGCTAGTTGGGTTGTACTTCATGTGGTCGTTCCAAAGCACTTCAGCAATGTCAGCCATACCCATTGGTGCACCTGGATGGCCTGAATTTGCTTTTTGAACTGCGTCCATGCTTAGGGCGCGAATCGCGTTTGCTAGATCTCTGCGTGATGGCATATTAAATTTCCTTAAATGCAAAAAGAAAATAATTATACGCAAAAATTACATAACTATCAAGGATGGTTTAAATAGCTGTTTTTAAAGGGAAAAGCTTGCTAAAGCTTTCCATTGGTCAAATATAATTCAGCACGATCTATTTTTTCTGGGGCGCCACTTAACACGAGATGATCTTCTACTCTTAATCGAGTTTCGTCTGACGGATTATTACCACGAATACTGCCACGCTTAATAGCTACCACTTGAATGTCAAACTTCTCTAATTCAAGCGATCCAAGTGTTTTACCTGTGGCAAATATATCTTCACTCAAGACAACTGTGTGAAAAATGCCCTTCATCACCTGATGCTCTTCCATCGGATTGTCATCTTCACCAGGATAAAAATTTTCTAATAAATGATAACGGTTTTTCCGAATACCTCTAATTTCTCGCAATACTTTTCTTGGTGGCTCTCCAATCATAAGCATTAAATGCGAGGCCAGCATAATACTTGCTTCAAATGTATCGGGAATCACCTCACTTGCGCCCGCTTCAATCAGTTCGTTGACATGTGCATCATCTGGCGTTCTCACTAAGATTGGAATATATTTATTAATATGGCGTATATTCTTTAAAATTTTAATTGACGCATGGAAATCACTAAAAGTAACAATTACAATTTTGGCTTTATTTAACGATGCCGCCCTTAAAATTGTCTCTTTAGCCGCATCACCATAGTACACACTCTCACCAGCATCATACGCCTCTCGAACGCGCTTAATATCCATATCTAGCGCAACAAAAGGCTTATTTGATTTAGTTAGAAAACGACTCACTGTTTGTCCAACACGGCCAAAGCCACACAAAATCACATGTTGATTTAAGTGTTCACTGTTTGCACTAATACTGTGTTCAATCTCATTATGGCTAAATGCATAAGAGCTCTTATGCCATTTTTTTGCAATTTGCCCATTAAACTTTACTAAAAACGGTGCCATAGACATGCTTAAAACCGCAGAGGTTAACAAAATATTACCAATTTCTAAGGGTAGCAATTTATAAGTAAATGCCAATGTTATTAATACCAGTCCAAATTCTCCCACTTGGGATAACGATAATGCGATACGTAAAGCAACGCCTCCATCCTTTTTAAATAGCCTGGCAATCACATACAAAACAACCCCTTTAAGCAAGACAATGCCAATTGTAATAGCAACAATGAACCATAGATGTTGTTGCAACACCTCTAAAGAAATTAACATACCCACTGTCACAAAGAACAGGCCTAGTAAAATATCCTGGAATGGGCGAATATCTGATTCAATTTGATGGCGATATTCTGTTTCACTAAGCATCATACCTGCCAAAAATGCACCTAAAGTCATCGACAAACCCATCTGTTCAGTAAAAGCAGCTGCGCCAAGTGCAACTGTCAACACAGTTAATGTAAATAACTCTTGGGATTTGGCACAGGCTACTTCATGAAACAAAGGCTTAAGCAGATACTTACCAATTAAATGCATAATAATGACAACAAAAACACCTTTTACAAAGGCAATAGCCAATGTTGCACTTAAGGTATTTTCAGCTGCATTAGTGAGCGCCAAGGCAGGAATTAAAATTAATAGTGGAATCGCAATAATATCTTGAAAGATTAATACACCTAGCGCAGACCGACCATGACGAGAATGAATCTCAGATTGCTCTGTTAATTGTTTAATAACAATAGCTGTTGATGACAAAGCAAAAGCACCAGCAACTACAATATTAGTATTTGTATCCAATCCTGCCAAATAGCCCACTATATAAACCAAAAGCGCCGTTGTTGCAACCTGCGCAGTACCGAGGCCAAATACCTGTCGGCGCATAGAAATCATTTGCGTGAGTGAGAACTCTAGTCCGATGGCAAACAATAAGAATACAATGCCAAATTCAGCTAACAGTTCAATATTTTCTTCTTTGTCAATCAAGCCAAAGCCATTGGGTCCGACAATAATGCCCACAATGATATAGCCTAAAATCGGTGGAAAATGAAGCCTTCGTGACAACGCCACAATCACTACCGCAATAGCAAGCAATAAAACAATAGGGATGAGTAAATGTTCATTCATGAGTATATTAAAGTCACTAGAGAAAAATACAAAAAGATATTCAATTGTAACCAAAAAAACGCTTGAAGCTGACTATAAAAAATAATATTGTAATTTTCTTATTGCTAGGATGATCTATCAAACTACCAGTCAACAGCTCTACTCATGGGAGAGGTCAATATTAAAAAAAAAATTAGCACAATAAATTCTTTTAAAGGAATGTGAGCCAAAATAAAAAGACCCAGCAAAAGAAAAGCCAATAAAAAAAAGGGTTTAGTGAAAAACACTAAACCCCTTATTGTATATGGTGGTTATAGGTGGACTTGAACCACCGACCCCAGCATTATGAATGCTGTGCTCTAA
>NZ_JAQWSS010000076.1 GCF_029243085.1 Candidatus Thioglobus sp.
CATCTAGTAACGCCAATATTCTAACTTATTTATCAATTATAGGATTTTATGAGCTTCCAGGTGATTTTTTGAGTAGCTTTACTAAAAAAATTGATACTATTAGTGAAAAAGAAGTGCAATCAGCCTTTAGACGACTAATTGACCTTAATAGGCTGATTATTTTAAGTGTTGGTGACTCAAAATAAATAATTGAATTTTATGGTTTTTTAAAATCTATCTAAAGGTGAAAAATTTCTGAAGACTGTCAATAATGACTAAAACTTTAAATCTCTTAATCTATATGGTTTTCCATAATAGGTAATAATATCTCTCAATGTTAAAATGAATAATGCCTTGGTTTAGATACACTGTCTTTTTATTGTTTAGCGCCATATTAACGTTTGGTGCTAAAGCCTCAAGCCAGCCAAGTAATATTACAATTGGCATTCAATCTTTTTTATACAAGAGTGCCACTTATAAGCGCTGGCAGAAAACAGCTGATTACTTAACTCGTAGGATGCCTGGCTTTGTTTTTGATATCGTGGTTGTTGACACGCTAGATGAATCTTTATTGTATCAAATGGTTGAGGATAAAAAAGTTGATTATATTATTACTCAACCAATTACCACAATAGAGCTTTCTCGTTTATACAACACCCATATTGAACTTACTAAAAATGATATTGCTAATGTCAATCAATTAGGTAGTGTGATTTTTACTTCATCAAAAAATCGTTCAATAAACAATACTGAATCTTTAAAGGGTAATAGCTTTGCCGCATCAACTGTTGAGCGACTAGGTGGGTGGGTGTTGGCTTTAGATTATCTGGATAAACAGGGTATCAACCCTTATCAAGATTTTGCAAGCATCGAGTTTCTGGGCGCACAAGATGATATTGTGAATGCAGTCGCCAATGGTTTAGTTGATGCTGGTGCTGTTCGAACTGGTGTAATAGAGGCTATGATTAGTCTTGACCAGCTTGATCTCAACCAAATTAAAATATTAGATTCTAAGCAAGGTTTTCCATATTTTTTAAGCACTGATCTAGCTCCAGAGTGGGCGTTTTCATCGTTACGACATAGCAATTCTCAATTAACGCAGAGTATAAGAAAGTATTTATTGGACTATAAGTATGACAACCAATCTAATCAATGGGTTGAGTCATTAGATTATGAATATGTTCGTAAGTTATTGAGAAAATATAAAATTGGTAGCTACAAAGAGCCGATTTATATTAAATATTATCGTGAAAATTATGTTTTCATTATCGCATTTATATTTCTAATTGGATCTTTATTGCAGTTTTTTCGTAATCGTCAAAAGTTAAAAATTCAACAATATAAATCAAAACTTGAGAAAGCTTCTCAAATCAGTTCAGTAGATCAACTACTCTCAGAAATAACGCATGAGTTAGCTCAACCTATTACCTCGATTAAAATTGATGCGCACATTCTTAATAAGTTGCTAAAAGATGAAGTTAATTATGATTTTGATCAAATTAAGTCAACTACCTATGAATTAAAATTAAAAACAGATCACTGTGTGGCATTATTAGCTAATATTCGTAATTTTTTATCAACAAAAGATATCGTTAAAGAAAGATTTGTTGTTAACAAGAGTATCGTAAAAATGACCAAGATGTTTGAAAAAGAGTTAACTAATAACAATATCAAATTGAAACTCTCATTAGATGAACGCCTTGGTTTTGTGAAAATGAGCGTTATTGAGTTTGAACAAGTGTTGTCGAACTTGATTAAAAACTCTATTAGCGCCATGATTAACAATGCTAAACAAGCCAATACTTTGTCTATTGTATCTTTAGTTAAACAGGACACAATTATTGTATCAATTCGGGATACAGGTGGAAGGATTGAGGATATTGATAATTTATTTGTATTATTTAAGAGTGATAAGAAGCAAAATCTTACTGAAGGTTTTGGCATTGGGCTAAATTTATCTCGACGTATAATCAAATCTTATGAGGGTGATTTGGTTCTTAATTCAAGTTCAGAAGAGGGTAGTGAGTTTTTAATTATTTTGCACAAGGTAGCTTAGAAAATGAAAGATAAATCTTTATATGTTTATATTGTTGATGACGAGCAAAAAGTGCGTGATTCCTTGTCTAAATTTTTAAGACTTTATGGATTTAAAGTGAAAGCTTATGCCGATGCAGAAAGTTATTTGTATGAGTTAGATCAAGATGAAATTGGTTGTTTAATATCTGATATAGACATGAAAGACATGGATGGCTTACAGTTACAGAGACGTCTCAATGAGATTAAATGTATCAGGCCCACTATTTTTATCACTGGGCATGCGAACGTAGATATTGCAGTCAGGGCTATGAAGCTAGGTGCAGTTGATTTTATTGAAAAACCTTTTGATCCTGATGAATTGGCCGCTAAAGTAGGTGCTGCTATAGATCTGTTTGCTGAAAGAATAACAATATTAGGTTGTTATCGTTTGTTAACCAAGAAGGAAATTGAAGTTTTTAAGCATGTTGCTAAAGGTGGTAAAAATCGAGACATTGCTGAAAAATTATTTATCTCTATACCAACAGTTGAAGCGCACAGATCTAGAGTGATGAAAAAGATGCAGGCAGGGTCGCTGTCTGAATTGGTTAAGATGTCGGTTTTGTTAACTAATAATCCAATTTGAAAAATATATTATTATGATACTTAGTTGCGTACAATAACAAATTTCAATTTTGCATAATAATATGATTAAAGCGCTACAATATAATGTAATAGCATTATTAATTGTCTTTGTGACACGTTCATTGATTATTCCAATGGATCATTTCAATTCAGATATTGGTAATATGCTCTGGCTACCCATGGGTGCCGTGTTGTTATCTTACTTATTATTTGGCTTTAAGGTGTTCCCAGGCTTGTTAGCTGGTTATTTGTTAGCTGAAATATTTATAGAAGGAGGTCTTGCTAATATTGCTCAACATGAGGTTATGAGCAGAACAGTTAACGCCCTCATGCCATTAATCATTATTTTATTTATGCGAAAGCTGAATTTTGGTGATTTTATAAAAAATCAAACACTAAATTATCTACATTTAGTGCCATTAATTGTTATTGCTTCTTTGGCAACAACGCTGACTAAGGTTGCATTGTTATATGCTCCAGAACAATACAGTGCTGGTAAGGTTTATTTTCAATCTTATGTTCAAGGTGATATCTTAGGTGCGATTGTCTTTATTGTTGTTGCATTTTTTATCGCTAAACCAATGTTAATCCAACATAAACTTATTTAAGAAAATCTAGGTCATATTTATATGGTTTTCCATAATAGTATTTTTTTCTGTGTTTTGGGATAATTTATCTAGTCGCATTGGTTTTCTATCTCTCCTCAGATTTATTTCCTAATGTGGCGTTTTTTTATGTCTATAGTTTTTTAAATTACTATATTATGGTTAACTATATTAATTAGTTAAAATGCCTTATTGTGAATGAAATGAAGTTGCTATTTTCTTACGGAACGTTACAAGATACACCCGTTCAAATAGAAACATTTGGCCGAGAATTGGAAGGTTGTAAAGATTATTTATTGGGCTATTGTTTGCAAATGGTGGCCATTGATAATGAAGAGGTAGTCCAGCTTAGTGGTAAGACGCATCATCCAATTGCAGTTAAATCGAATAATAAGGATGATCAAATATCTGGTGTGGTTTTTAAAATTAGCGCACAAGAATTATCACATTCAGATGAATATGAAGTTGATGCATATCAGCGAGTATTGGGGCAGATGAAATCTGGAAAAAAGGCGTGGGTATACGTCAGCGCTAATTAGATATTTAGCGCTGAGTGGTGTTGATTAGTTTTGAATATTTGTACCAATATTTT
>NZ_JAQWSS010000081.1 GCF_029243085.1 Candidatus Thioglobus sp.
ACGTGTATTTCTTTCAATACGCAGCATAGCAAGCATCATCACAAACATAATAAAAAAACCAAGGGCGGCGCCAGTCATAGCCATAGAAATAATACCCATCATTTGATCGGTTCTAGCTGTGCCAATTTTCATTAAATTCTGTTGTCTTTGTTGATCTACTTGACGTGCAAATTCCTGATCATGCCATTGTAAAAAATCATCTATATTAACTTGCCTACCGCCTACGCTCACCAATTGCTTGGTTAACTTTGCCAGCGATTCAACATAATTTAGCTTTAACGCTTGTGAGTATGAATTAGACTTGATTTTAATCATCACTTTAATATTAAACTGTAAATCTGCCGGATCAATAACTCCGTCAGGTAATGATTGTAAATTGGCAATAATACGCTCAATCTGTATATCAAACACTTTGTTAAAGGTCGATGGACTCTTAATTAGAGACTCTTCAATATTTAAATTTTGCTGGTTTTTATCAATACTCAAGCTAAGTGGATTCTGGTATTTGGCCAATTCAATAACAGGTGGTGCAATATCATCAGTCGCTCTAGATGAGATTTTTTCATAACTAAAAACACCTAGGAAAATAATCAAAGCAAATGATATCAGTGCAAACAACAAACCAAGACGTTGCACAATCATAAAAAAGTTTTTTTCTAAAAATCCTAACATATTTTATTATTTACTCATTTGATTAAAAATATCATTCATTTTTGTTGCCAATTCAACATCTAGCTGGGTGATGCAGCCTTCGCTATGAGTAGTTAAATCAACGGTAACAGTCTTATAAACATTTGACCACTCTGGATGATGCTGCATTTTTTCAGCCACAATCGCAACCTGATTCATAAATTCTAAAGCCTGAACAAAATCTTCTAGAATAAATATTCGATGTAGTTTCTCATTGATTACCGTCCAATCTTGTAACCTTTTCAACACTTGCTGATCGATTAATATGGTCATTATTGCCCTTTTAAAATCTCTTTAGCACCTAGTAATATTAGTTTATTCGCCAATTCTACACCAAGTGCTTCTGAGTTCTTTACGTGTCCCACAACGTGTCTTTTGATAATCTGTCCAGTGGCAACATTCCCAACTAAGCCCGTTAGAGTAATTTCGCGTTCGGAAATTGTTGAAAAAGCTGCAATAGGAACCGAACATCCGCCTTCCAAACGGGCGTTCATGGCCCTTTCAGCACTCACTCTATAGGTTGTTTCTTCATCAATCAAAGGGGAAATAATATCCAAAACCTCCTGATCATTTTCACGAATTTCAATACCAACTGCTCCTTGACCTACAGCGGGTAATGACTGATCAGCAGGAATTTGTTGTTTAATTCGATCTTCAAATCCTAGACGAATCAAGCCTGCACAAGCCAAAATAATAGCGTCATATTCTTTGTTATCTAGCTTTTGAAGTCTTGTATTTACATTTCCACGCAGATCCAGTATTTCTAAATCAGGGCGCATAGCCTTGAGTTGTACAATACGTCGCATAGAGCAAGTTCCAACCTTGGCACCTTGGGGTAGAGCGTCAATACTGTCAAAATCATTAGAAACAAATGCATCAAATGGATTTTCACG
>NZ_JAQWSS010000117.1 GCF_029243085.1 Candidatus Thioglobus sp.
ACAACTGGATAGTGTTTTTCAATAAAATCAACACCCAGCTTCGTTAAACGAACAATCTTACTTCTTTTGTCAGTAGGATTAGAGTCTCTAATAATATAGCTTTTGGACTCTAATTTGATTAGCACCTTTGTTAAACCGCCTGAAGAGACCATCAGGGAACTAGACAGCAATGATGGCGTCAGTCTATAAGGATATGGAAACGATCTAAGCAACACCAGCACTTCAAATTCGAATACAGAAATGTCAAATTCATCGCACACTGTTTCCACTAGCAAGTTAAATTGAGAAGACGCCCTGCCCAAATTCAAAACTGCCATAGCTAAGTTAACATCTATATCCGGCCAATTTTCATGGAAACGAATCTCGGCATTTTCAATTTTAACTATCTTTTTCATGTGAAACTTATCTTTATAGTTTTAAAAACTATGATTAATCATACGTCATAAGCATGTTGATAAAAAAAATGACGCAAAAGCGTCATTTTTGTTAAATCCACTATAGTGTCCAAATTACTCTTCAGTATAGCTAACTTCGGTAACTTCATCAACACCTTCATCAACTGCAGATGCAGATAATTCTGCTTCAATTTCTTGAGCAGTTTCTGCATCATGAGCTTTTTGCTGTGCTGTTAACTCTTCTTCCATTGCATAATCTTCAGTTAAGATTGAAGCATTAACAAGGCCCGCCTCAATTTCTCTAAGAGCCACCACTGTTGGCTTATCCTTGCCTACATCTAAAGTTGATCTAAAACCACCTGAGCTTAATTGGTGAGCGCGTTTTGCAGCCACTAATACTAACTCAAAACGGTTATCTACAAAATCTAAACACTCTTCAACAGTTACTCTAGCCATAATACTCTCTAACTTTTAGTTATGATAAAATCAACCAATTTTACACGAAAATAAGTTCAAGGAATATTTGATGGAAAGACTAATTGTTTTAGATACTGAGACCACGGGCATTGAGCCATCTGAAGGTCATCGAATCATTGAAATTGGTTGTACTGAAATTATTGATAGAGAGATTACAGACGATAATGAATATCATCAATACATTCAACCGGAACGTAATGTTGGCGACTCTGTTCGAATTCATGGAATTACTGATAAATTTTTAACTGGAAAGCCAAAATTTGAAGAAATTGTCTCTGAATTTATGGAGTATATAAATGGTGCCACTTTAGTTATCCATAATGCACCTTTCGATTTAGGCTTCCTAAATCATGAGCTAAAATTATTTGGCTCTGACGAGCGCATTGAGGATCATTGCACCATTATTGATTCATTAGAGCTTTCCAAACAGCAACGGCCAGGTACACTGCACAATCTCGATTCATTATGTCGTCGTTTTGAAATTGATTCAAGTGCTAGAACCGTACACGGCGCCCTATTAGATGCTCAAATTCTTGCTCAAGTTTATCTAGCCATGACGGGTGGTCAATCTACCCTTTTTAGCAACGAACAGTCTTCTAATGAACAAAATAATTCAGATCATGAAATTATTCGAGTTGACAGTGGAATCGGTAAAATAAAACTAGTTCATGCCAATGCTCAAGAGCTAGAAGCGCACAACAACTATTTTTCCAATATTTAATTATTAAGAGTTTTCATGATATATCAAGATTTAAGAGAGTTTATTGCTGAGTTGGAAAATCGTGGCGAACTTAAGCGTATTGCCACCGAAGTAGACGCCAATTTAGAGATTACTGAAATCTGTCGTCGAACGCTTGACCAACAAGGTCCGGCATTATTATTTGAGAACGTTAAAGATTCAAATATTCCTGTTTTGGCTAATTTATTTGGTACCACAGGTCGAGTAGCTTCAGCTATGGGACAAGAAGATCTAGTCGCACTTAGAGAGCTTGGAAAACTTTTGGCTGAACTTAAACAACCTGAGCCACCTAAAGGGCTTAAAGACGCCATTAAAAAGCTACCAACGCTTAAAAAAGTCTTAAATATGCCGGTTAAATCTGTCAAAAAAGGCCAATGTCAAGAGGTTATTATTGAAGGAGATAAGGTCGACTTATCTATGCTTCCAATTCAAACCTGTTGGCCGGGAGATATTGCACCATTGGTTACCTGGGGTCTTACCATTACCAAAGGTCCTTTAAAAAAACGTCAAAATCTAGGTATTTACCGTCAACAAGTAATTGGTAAAAATAAACTTATTATGCGTTGGCTGTCCCATCGAGGTGGTGCACTTGATTTTAAAGATTGGTGTGAAGAAAATCCAGGTAAACCATATCCAGTAGCTGTTGCCATTGGCGCCGATCCTGCAACCACATTGGCAGCGGTAACCCCGATTCCTGATAGTTTAAGTGAATACGCTTTTGCTGGATTATTACGCGGTAAAAAAACTACGGTATGCCAATGTATCGGCAATGACTTGCAAGTACCTGAGAATGCTGAAATCATCTTAGAAGGTGTTATTTATCCTGATGAAATGGCTGATGAAGGGCCGTATGGTGATCACACTGGCTATTACAATGAAGTTGAGCGATTTCCAGTTTTCACTGTTGAACGTATTACTCATCGTAAGAATCCAATTTATCATTCAACTTACACAGGCAAGCCAATTGATGAGCCTGCAGTTTTGGGTGTGGCACTTAACGAAGTGTTTGTACCTTTACTACAGCAGCAATATCCTGAAATTACCGACTTTTACCTGCCACCTGAAGCCTGTTCGTATCGAATGGCTGTGGTTAGTATTAAGAAACAATATCCCGGTCATGCAAAACGGGTAATGATGGGCGTATGGTCTTTCTTACGTCAATTCATGTATACCAAGTTTGTTATTATTGTGGATGATGATATTGACGTTAAGGATTGGAAAGAAGTTATTTGGGCTATGACGACACGTGTTGACCCAACCCGTGATACTACTTTAATTGACAATACGCCAATTGACTATCTTGATTTTGCTTCCCCCGTGTCTGGCTTAGGATCGAAGATGGGTATTGATGCCACCAACAAATTTCCAGGTGAGACTGATCGTGAATGGGGCACGCCTATTGTTATGAATAAAGATGTTATTCAAAGGGTAGATGATATTTGGTCAGAACTCAAGATTGATTAATTATAAAAAATCCTACATTTAGCTATTTACAATTCAGCTTAACAAAGTATAATTTCTTTTTTTCGGAGTATAGCGCAGTTTGGTAGCGTATCTGGTTTGGGACCAGGTGGTCGGGGGTTCAAATCCCTCTACTCCGACCATATTATTAATTTTGCTCATAA
>NZ_JAQWSS010000119.1 GCF_029243085.1 Candidatus Thioglobus sp.
CTTGTTTTTCAATACCGAGTGAGACAGGTACAGAGCGCCACTTGTTTTTAATTCGATCAATCTCTGTTTGGCCGATATAGTCTAGTTCTTTATTGATAATGCTAACCAACTCTGGCCAATCTTTACGCACTGCAAAGTGAATGCCGTCTTGTACATCAAAGGCTGGTGTGTTGACTTTTAGATCTGTCATTTGGTAGGAGTGTAGCAGTGGGGTAGCGGTTTCTAAATCTACCATAGCAAAATTAGCTTCACCATTTGAGACTGCACGCAAGGTCTCTAATACATTTGGTTTGATGACTAAATCAATCAATGGCCAGTCTTCTGCTAAGCGTTGATGTGAAATATAACCATTAGTAACCGACACTTTTTTGCCACCCAAGGACTCTAACGAGTGAATTTTTTGCCCATCAATGGTTGTAGTAAGATCAATCTCTGGATGCTCTAGATCAGAAATAATAACCCAATCACTATCCATGTAGGGTTTACTAAATAGTAAGTAATCTTCCATTTCTTTGGTTTTGATTGAAGCTGGCAAAACATCCAACTCTTTACTTTTTAATTTTTCTAGGGCTTGAGCAGGGGTGAGACCTTGTGCTGATTTAATGTAGATTTTTAAATCTTGACCAATTCTTTTAATGATGTCTGAGGAAATACCAGCATGATTACCATCTTGGTCAGAAAATTCAATTGGAAACCAATCTGTATTGACGCCAATGCGAACTTGATTCCAATGTTGGCGTAACCAAACTCTCTCTTCTGCACTTAGTTGCAAGTAATCAAGATGGGTGTGATCTTCAGGAACATACATTAAGCCATCAATATTAGCATTATCAGGAGCAAAATTAGCTTTTACAAAAGTCTCTAGCATATATTGCCAGTACGAGTCTTTCATAGCGCCAATATCAGTTTGTAAAGGACGCATGAGTTTTTTCAGTTCAGTCGCTTCTCTGGATAATAATGAATAATTTAATTGAGGCGTGTGATACTTCTCTAAGATCACCTCAATGGTTTCCTCTAAGTTGGCAAAGGCATACTTCCAACCCATAAGGCTGGCCTCTCGAAAATCTCTGGTGCGAAAGCGGTAATTTAAAGTCTCGCTTTGTGTGGTAAGCAGAATGTCATTGTAGAATTGTAAGCCATATTCTCTGGGGCGCAAATAACGATATTGAGAAATATCATTCTTATCATGATAGGCTTTATCAGTTATATAAACTGGATAAGCATCTGTTTGGCCAGTATCAAGACTGGTGTAGTCAGTTGCGAGCGGTAAGATTTCATATTCACCAATATTAACCCCGGCATTTTTAAGCATGGTGACAATAGCAAATTTGTTAGTCTCACTCAGCATAATGCGTTTTCCGCGCAGATCAGCTGGCGTTTGAATGCCGGAATCTTTACGCACCATGAGTGCTAATGGGCTTTCAGGGTTGATCGCTGCTAAGGCGACAACAGGCATGGACTTTGCTTTGGCAATTAGAACGTCAGCGCCAGAAATGGCGTAATCAGTTTTACCTGCTACTAACTCCTCAATTGAATCTGTCGTGTGACTAGATTCCAATATTTGGACATCAAGGCCCTTGTCTTTATAAAAGCCTTTTTCAATTGCCATGTAATAACCGGCAAATCGAAATTGATGGGTTGAGTTAAGTTGGAGCTTAACTATTTCACTGTGATTTGTAGCTGTATGGTTAGATAAAGCAGAGGTGGTGACCACCAAGCTTGCTATAAGTAATAATAGAGCTGGCAGTTGTTTCATGGTTTTATTAATTGTCAAAATCGAAATCTTCACCCAGTGGTCGCAGCAGGGTGGCCATCTTGGAAAGGGCAACAATAGAATCTGCTTGCATTTTTTTCATCACAGAAGCTCGGTGTTTTTCAACTGTTGAGGCAGAGATGCCTAAATCCTCAGCCAGCATTTTATTGGTATGACCTTTAATCATAAATCTAAAGGTTTGCTGCTCTTTGCCAGTTAAGCTTTTAAATTTATTAATGACATCTAAATTCTTTTGGAAATTTGCCATCGCATTGTTAACTTTTTCTAGCAGCAGTTCAGGCTTAAATGGCTTTTCAATAAAATCAGAAGCGCCAAGCTTCATTGATTGAATTGACATAGGGATGGTGGCATTGCCAGTGATAAAGATGGTAGGGCGCAAGTGCTCAATCTTGTTTAAGTGTTCAAGCAATTCAACACCGTCCATATTTGGCATTAACACATCTGAAACCAAGCAGCCCGGTGTGTCATCTAATTGATCAAGGTAGTCTTGTGCAGAGTCAAAGCCTTTGGTTTGAAAGCCACTCATTTCAAAAAAAGTAACTAGAAAATCTTTGATGCTTGAATCGTCATCAATGACAAAAATGGTTTGGTTTGCGTTTGCTTCCATGGTGTTAAGGCTTAACTATATAGTTCAGTATTTTAGCGTTATTTATGAATTAATCCATTGAATTTAGGCTAATTACTGATTTGTGCTTGATTTCTAATAATTCATACATATATATGTAACAAGATCATCAATGATCAAGTGTTTTATAAATTTAACCCTTCTTAGGAGAACAAGATGACAGTAACAAAAGATGCCGTAGTTGAAATGCACTACACTTTAAAAAATGATGCCGGTGAGGTAATTGATTCATCAGTAGGTAAAGATCCGATGCCATTTATCCAAGGTCACGGTAATATTATTCCTGGCTTAGAGAAAGCTCTTGAAGGTATGAAAGTTG
>NZ_JAQWSS010000120.1 GCF_029243085.1 Candidatus Thioglobus sp.
ATGCCTCAATTCCGATGCTGTCACGTACTCACGGTCAAACTGCATCTCCGACTACAGTAGGCAAGGAAATGGCTAACTTTGCGTTTCGCTTAAAACGTCAAATTCAGCATTTAGAGAGTGTGCAGGTTATGGGTAAATTTAATGGTGCAGTAGGTAACTTTAACGCTCACTTGTCAGCCTATCCAGATTTAGATTGGCAAAATATTTCTCAGCAGTTTATTGAAGGCCTGGGCATTAATTACGCGATGTACACGCCACAAATAGAAACTCATGATTATATGGCAGAGTATTTCCACTCAATAAACCGATTCAACACGATTTTAATTGACTTTAGTCGTGATATTTGGGGTTATGTGTCGTTGGGTTATTTCAAGCAAAGAACGGTTGAAGGCGAGGTGGGATCATCCACGATGCCACATAAGGTAAATCCAATTGATTTTGAAAATGGCGAAGGAAATTTAGGAATTGCTAACGCTTTAAATACACATTTAGCAGACAAACTAACTATTTCACGCTGGCAGCGTGACTTATCGGATTCAACCGTACTTAGAAATTTAGGCGTAAGCTGTGCTCATTGTTTGGTTGCCTATGCATCAATAGCCAAAGGAATTGGCAAGCTAGAAACTAATGAGGCGCGCTTACATCAAGATTTAGATTCATCATGGGAAGTGCTTGCAGAGCCTATTCAGACAGTGATGCGTCGTTACGGGATTGAAAATCCATATGAAAAATTAAAGGCTTTAACACGAGGCAATACGATCGATGCTCAAGTATTGGCAGAATTTGTAAAAGATTTAGATATGCCAGAAGAAGCAAAACGAGATCTGGCCGAGTTGACACCAATGACTTACACAGGTGATGCACAAAAACTAGCAGAAGAGCTAGAAAAACTGATATAATTTCGCGTCTTATACCTTTTTGGTGTAAGCTATTAATCAATAAAGGAGCAAAAAACCCATGGTCAAAATTAGACTAGCCCGAGGTGGAGCCAAGAAAAAACCTTTTTATTCAATCGTAGCAACAGACTCTAGAAAGCGTAGAGATAGTGGTTATATTGAGCGTATCGGATACTTTAATCCGGTAGCTCGTGGACAAGAAGTTAGGCTTACTATCGAAGAAGAAAGATTAGAGTACTGGACATCAAAAGGTGCACAGTTGTCTGACCGCGTTCAACAACTTGTTAAAGAATTCAAAGATCCTTCAATTCGTGAGAAGCGTGTAGCGGCTCAAGAAGCTAGAGCAGCAGCAATCGCAGCTAAACTAGCAGCAGAAGAAAAAGCTAAAGCAGATGCTGAAGCAGCTGAAAAAGCAGCTGAAGAAGCAGAAGCTGCTGCAGCAACAGAGGAAGCGGCAGCCGAGTAGGTAGTGAGCCAAAACTCTGACAACAAAAGGCTATTAATCGGACAGATTAATGGCCTTTTTGGCGTTCAGGGCTGGGTGAAAGTGTTTTCATATGCACATCCACGCAAGAATATTCTTACCTATAAGCCATGGCATGTGAAAATTGACAACGAATGGACAACAATTGATGTTTTAAACGGTAGAGTGCAGGCGAAAACGATTGTTGCTAATATTAAAGGAGTTAACGATAGAGAGCAAGCAAGGGAATATATTGGATTAGATGTTTATATAGAAACGTCACAATTACCGAAACTTGCTAAAGGGCAGTATTATTGGAATCAATTAATTGGGCTAAAAGTGATTAATACCAATGATGTCATTTTAGGTGAGGTATCCAGTATGGTAGCAACAGGCTCTAACGATGTTATGGTTGTAAAAGGAAAAAAAGAGCACTGGGTTCCCTATATAGAGCCGTTCCTAATAAAAGTAAATATCGATAGTCAAGAAATACATGTTGACTGGGATGAAAATTTTTAAACAAAAAAAAGAGATTACATTAGCTGTTTACTAATATAAGAGAACAATATTTATTTAAAAAATAATAAGAAAATATTATTATTTTTTAAATAAATATTATTTTACTTAATAGTAGAGATATTGTATGATGGCAGGGAATTTTGAATTTATATTAAATTTTTAAAGAAGGAGGGCTGTATGGCCAAAAAATACGAAGCGGGCGTAAAGGACTACCGCGAAACTTACTGGCAACCTGATTATGTTCCATTAGATTCGGACTTATTAGCTTGTTTTAAGATCACACCACAACCAGGTATTGACCGTGAAGAGGCTGCTGCTGCGGTTGCTGCTGAATCATCAACAGGTACATGGACAACAGTATGGACTGACTTATTAACAGACATGGACTATTACCGCGGTCGTTGTTACCGTATTGAAGATGTTCCAGGAGATGATAGCTGTTACTACGCATTCATTGCATACCCAATCGACTTATTTGAAGAAGGTTCAATTGTGAACGTATTAACTTCATTAGTTGGTAATGTATTTGGTTTCAAAGCAGTACGTGCTCTTCGTCTAGAAGATATTAGATTCTCACTTGCATATGTTAAGACATGTAATGGTCCGCCACACGGTATCCAAGTAGAGCGTGATAAGATGAACAAATATGGTCGTCCAATGTTAGGTTGTACAATTAAGCCAAAACTTGGTTTATCAGCTAAAAACTATGGTCGTGCAGTATACGAATGTTTACGCGGTGGTCTAGACTTTACTAAGGATGATGAAAATGTAAACTCTCAGCCATTTATGCGCTGGCGCGATCGTTTCTTATTCTGTCAAGATGCAATTGAAACTGCAGAAGAAGAGACAACTGAACGTAAGGGTCACTATTTAAACGTTACTGCAGCTTCTCCAGAAGAAATGTATGAGCGTGCTGAATTTGCAAAAGAAATTGGTTCTCCAATTATTATGCATGACTTCTTTACTGGTGGATTCTGTGCAAATACAGGTCTAGCTCGCTGGTGTGCGAAGAACGGTGTATTGTTACACATTCACCGTGCAATGCATGCGGTAGTTGATCGTAATCCACATCACGGTATCCATTTCCGAGTCTTAGCGAAGACATTACGTTTATCAGGTGGCGATCATATGCACTCAGGTACCGTTGTTGGTAAGCTAGAGGGTGATCGTGAAGCAACATTAGGTTGGATTGATCTAATGCGCGAATCATTTATTCCAGAAGATCGTAGTCGTGGTATTTTCTTTGACCAAGACTTTGGTTCAATGCCTGGCACAATGCCGGTAGCATCTGGTGGTATTCACGTATGGCATATGCCAGCATTAGTAGCTATCTTTGGTGATGACTCAGTACTACAGTTTGGTGGTGGTACATTAGGTCACCCATGGGGTAATGCTGCCGGTGCTGCTGCAAACCGTGTTGCACTAGAAGCTTGTGTTGATGCACGTAACCGTGGTATTGATGTAGAGCGCGAAGGTAAAGCTGTAATGGAAGCTGCTGCTGCACATAGTCCAGAACTTAAGATTGCCATGGAAA
>NZ_JAQWSS010000062.1 GCF_029243085.1 Candidatus Thioglobus sp.
CTTCTCGGCGCTGCGTAGTGTGGCGAGAAGTGCCAGGCTTTCTTAAATCAAGATCCCCTTGAAGGTCGGCTTCACATAAGTCCATACCAGGTGGGCAACCATCAACAATGCCCACCAATGCCTCACCATGAGATTCACCCGCAGTGGTTATTGTAAATAATTTTCCAAAAGAGTTGCCTGACATGTAGATAACCTACGTTTTTAATATAAATTTGATTATACCTAGCTAGAGGCTTATTTCATTTGTTTGTTATACAACTATGTTAGTAAATTTCTCTAAAGCTTAATGCGTAAATATCTACAAGGTGCTTAGACGAAGCTAGAGTTGAGTGAGATAAATTAATCACTTTCTTTAATTGTTTATTTAAATGATCATTAGATCTTTTGAAACTTCTAGTGCATTTTTTAGGGTTAACGCCAGTATAACTATTGTACAATAAATTATTTTTTGTACAATAAATTTGTTATATAATTAAATTGAAGTTTTATAAAAAGGAGAAATGTTATGAAAATAGGTAAAGAGAATCTACTTGAAGAGTTGCAGTCAATTAAACATTGTCTTGATATGACAAATACTAATATTGAACATCTGCATACTCGTGAGCATATTGTTTCTGTATTGGAAAAGCGTATTAAAGATCTTGAGCAGGAAGTTGATAGAACTATTTCAGCAAAGGAATTGGGCGCAGATATGAATATGGATGTTGCTTAATATAATCAACATGCTTTAATGAAAGCTTTACTTTTTGGTGAAGCTTTTTTTTCGTGCAATCATTGCTTAACTCAAAAAAATAAAATACACCTATGGTCAAGGGTTTAAGGTTTTAGGAAGTACTCATCTAGAGCTTTATTTCGCCAGTTTGTTATATAGCCATGCCAAGAGCCAGCCACCAATCGCAGCATCAATAAATGCCCATACCATACCAGTCACTACGCCGCTAAAACTGAGTGAATATCCTAGATAAACCGTTGATAGAAAATCCACCATATTGTGCAGATAACTTTCTGTGACTAATGCGGTTATTGACATAAAAAAAACACCCAATGACCACATAACCCCAAGGGCAAGTGCAACAGCTTTTGTATCGAGTTTTTGAGTCATGTATTACTCCTTATTTTTCTTTGATAATTGACATTCTACCCCTTAGGATTATCTTTAAAGGGTTGTATCGTGTTAATATATCGCCTTTTTTGATGATTGAGTTATTACATGTCTATTCAATATAACCAACTGGGCGATAGCGATTTAAAAGTGTCTAATATTTGTTTAGGCACCATGACCTTTGGACAGCAAAATACTGAAAAAGAAGGTCATCAACAATTGGATTATGCAATTGATCAAGGTATTAATTTTATTGATACTGCTGAGATGTATCCAGTACCGCCACGTGCTGAAACTGCTTATTCAACTGAAAACATTGTTGGTAGCTGGATTCAAAAAACCCCACGAGATAAGATTATTTTAGCCACTAAAGCAGCAGGCAGTGCACGTGGCATGCCTTGGGTTAGAGGGGGTGAGCATGCGTTTAATCGCACTAATTTGCGTAATGCTTTAGAAGGTTCATTGAAGCGTTTAAAAACAGACTATATTGATTTATACCAACTACATTGGCCAGAACGCAACACACCAATGTTTGGCAAGTATTTGTTTGATCCAGAACAAGAGCGAGAATACACTGCTTTTGCTGAGACGCTAGAAGTATTGTCTGAGCTGATTGCCGAAGGAAAAATTAGACACATTGGCCTTTCAAATGAATGGTCTTGGGGTTTAATGCAGTTTTTAAATACGGCTGAGCGAGAGAGTTTGCCTCGAGTTGTTAGCATGCAAAATGCTTACAACCTTATTAATCGCACCTATGACTCTTCATTGCGAGAAATGGGTTATAGGGAGAATGTGCCATTATTGGCTTATTCGCCAATGGCATTTGGACATTTAAGCGCCAAATATATCAATGATTCAAAAACGCAAGGCAGAGTAAATATATTTGATGGCTTTGAATACTATTACGGAAAAGAGCTGCCTCTAACTCCCGACAATTTCACAGTTTCTAGTAATCCAAGTGGTAAGCACGCGCACATAACATGGGAAGGAGATGGGAA
>NZ_JAQWSS010000026.1 GCF_029243085.1 Candidatus Thioglobus sp.
TCTTGCGTGGTGTATTGTCTATCTTTAATAACATCTAAATAAAATCCACCCAAATCATTACTACAAAAATTTAAAATCAATTGAGTCACGTTATGAAAGTTATACTGTTCATAAGCTTGCAACACTTGTGTTTGTAGCTCAGCTGCCTTACTAACAATCCATCGATCTAAATCTAGCATCTTATCTGCTTCCAACGTATGCTGCTGAGGATTAAAACCGCTAGTATTGGCCAACATAAAGCGCATGGTATTACGAATTCGACGATATGAATCCGCTGAACGTTTCAAAATTTCATCAGAAACTGTCATCTCGCCAGTGTAGTCTGTTGATGCAATCCATAAGCGTAGGATATCAGCGCCAAGATTATTCACCACTTTTTGCGGACTCATTACATTGCCTAATGATTTACTCATTTTTTTGCCGTCTTTATCAACCGTAAAGCCATGTGTTAGCACTTGTTTATACGGTGCTTTACCATTAATAGCTACAGAAGAAATCAGTGACGACTGGAACCAGCCACGGTGCTGATCAGAACCTTCTAAATACAAATCGGCCACATCTGACAATCCTGCTCTTGCCTTTAGTACCGCAAAATGACTCACGCCTGAATCAAACCAAACATCTAATGTATCAGTGGCTTTTTCATAATCATCGGCATCATCACCCAATAGCTCTTTGATATCTGTTTCAAACCAAGCTTCAATGCCACTTTTTTCAATCATGGCTGAAATTTCAGTAAACAATGCTTGAGTGTTTGGGTGCAACTCACCGGTTTGTTTATGAGTGAATAAAGTAATTGGAACGCCCCAGAATCTTTGGCGAGAAATACACCAATCTGGACGGTTGCCAACCATTAGCTCAATACGCTTCTTACCCCAATCTGGAATCCAATCAACCTTAGGAATTTCAGCATTAACCGTATCTCGCAGACCGTTATCTTGCATAGAGACAAACCATTGTGGTGTTGCTCTAAAAATAACCGGGGTTTTATGGCGCCAACAATGCGGATAAGAATGTACTAAAGGTGCATGCTTAACCAAGGCATTAGCTGATTTCAAAATTTCAATCACACTGGCATTAGCCTTAAAAATAAACTGGCCGCCCAGTAACTCAGTATCTTCAAAAAATACACCGCGTCCATCAACCGGACAATTGACCGGTAAATCATATTGCTTGCCAACCACAAAATCTTCTTGACCGTGTGCAGGTGCCGTGTGTACAGCGCCTGTGCCCGCATCGGTAGTTACATGATCACCTAAAATAATAGGCACTTGTTTATCAAAGAATGGATGTTGCGCTTTAAGACCTTCAAGCTCACTACCTGCCAATATTTGAGATGAAATCGTCGCCTCTGACTCATAACGTGATAAAGCGTCTTCAGCTAAATCTTGAGCCAGTAATAAATATTCATCACCCATGTCAGCTAACACATAGTTAAGCTCAGGATGTAGTGCTACTGCTTCATTTGCTGGCAGCGTCCAGGGTGTTGTGGTCCAAATAACAACAGCTACTGGCTTGTCTACGTTAAAAATTGCATCATCGATAATGCGGAATTTAACATCAATAGCATCAGATTGCTTATCTTTATATTCAACTTCGGCTTCAGCCAAAGCCGAGCCACATTCCGTACACCAGTGTACTGGCTTGTAGCCTTTTGCGACATGACCATTATCAACAATCTTGCCCAATGCGCGAACAATATCAGCTTCATACTGAAAATCTTTGGTTAGGTATGGATTATGCCAATCAGCCAGAATTCCTAAACGTTGAAAATCAAGCTTTTGCTTAGCAACTTGAGTGTCAGCATACTTGCGGCATTCTGCCCTAAAGGTGTTAGCATCAATCTTAACCCCTACTTTGCCTTTTTTCTTTTCAACATTTAACTCAATCGGCAAACCGTGGCAATCCCAACCCGGCACAAAAGGCGAATCAAAACCCGAAAGAGATTTTGATTTAACAATAATATCCTTTAAAACCTTGTTAACTGCATGGCCAATATGAATATCACCGTTTGCATACGGAGGTCCGTCATGTAATGTAAATTGCGGCTTGCCTTGATTATGCGCTCGAATTTGAGCGTATAAATCATCATCTTGCCATTTTTTAAGAAATCCTCCCTCGCGATTAGCAAGGTTTGCTTTCATGGCGAACTTAGTGGCAGGTAGGTTTAGAGTGGATTTGTAATCAGACATTAACGCTTAAAAAACTTAAAAACTAAAAGCGTTATTATACGTGATAGCCTTGGTTTGTTGAAAACGATAATAGCGCTTAGATAAGTAGCTTGGTTATTTTTTAGATGAAAAATAAACCTTTAAAGCAATGGCCATAATCAATGAGGCGAGCACAAATAAAATTGACATCCAAAATACGCCATCAGTATTAAGCTCATTAAATAGCATACTGCTTATGCGTTTATTTCTTAAATTTTTTCGCCATAACAAAGCCGATAAAAGTGATTACACTAATAGCAACCATTAACAGGCTTAAGAAAAAAGTAGGATCGGCGTTTAATTCATTCATTATCATGTTAGATTTCTCTCTTTTGTATTATTTCTTAATTATATCAAATAAACTTAAACAGTCTATTTTCTCTTAGGCTTATTAGGCATTTTTACTGCATCTAACAATAATCCAACTTGGCCTGGTTTTAAATAGTCATATTGATTAGCTTTTAAGTTTTCAGGTAGGCGAATTTCACCAAAACGAACCCGGATTAAGCGTGAAACTTTAAACCCTAAAGATTCCCAAAGACGTCTCACTTCGCGCTTTCGACCCTCTTTAAGTACCACCTTATACCAACGGTTAGCACCCTCTCCACCACCAAAGACAACACGGTCAAATTTAGCATAACCATCTTCCAGCTCAACTCCTGTCGTCAGCTGAGTAATATCTTCATTCTCAACCTGGCCAAGTACACGAACTGCATATTCACGATCAATTTCAGAGCTTGGGTGCATCAGCTTATTCGCCAAATCACCATTGTTAGTAAACAATAGTAACCCCGAGGTATTAAGATCAAGACGACCCACCATCACCCAACGAGATTCTTTAGGCAATAGGCTATAAACACTCTTACGCCCTTCTTCATCTTTATTTGAACATATAACGCCGGCTTGCTTATTAAGAATAATAACCTTAGTCTCTTCTTCTTTATAACGCTCAAGATCGATGGCCCTGCCATCAATTTTTACTTTATCAGTAATCTCACACTTATCGCCAATTTGGGCAGCTTTATTGTTAACTTCAACACGGCCTTGTTCGATCAGTCTTTCTGCCCAACGACGAGAGCCATAACCAGCAGTTGCAATTAGTTTTTGTAGTCTTTCCATAATTAGTAAGTAATTCCCATCGCATCACGCACTTCAGCCATCGTCTCTTTGGCAACAATTCTGGCTTTTTCAGAACCATCATGAATGATCTGTCTAATTAAATCAGGATCAGCCTGATACTTGGCAATACGTTCTTGCATTGGCATCAACTCCACTTTCATAGCATCGATCACTGGTTGTTTGCATTCCACACAACCCATTTTTGCCTTAGTACAACCATCAACTACCCAGTCACGTGTTTGTGCATCAGAATAAACCTCATGTAATTGCCAAACTGGGCATTTGTTTGGATCACCTGGATCGGTTAATTTAATACGCGCAGGGTCTGTTGGCATGCGCTTAATCTTGGTTTCAATTTCTTCAGCGGTATCTCTAAGAGAAATGGTATTACCATACGATTTGCTCATTTTTTGCCCATCTAAACCTGGCATTTTGGAAGCTTTAGTTAATAGTGATTCTGGCTCTGGCAGAATGATTTTACCCACACCTTCAATATAACCGGCCAAGCGCTCACGATCACCCAGAGTGATGTTTTGCTGTTCTTTTAATATTGCTTGTGCTTTAACCAAAGCCTTATCATCACCAGTTTCTTGATAAGCTTTACGTAATGAACGGAACAATTTAGCCTGTTTTTTACCCATCTTGCTAATAGCTGCCTCTGATTTTTCTTCAAAATCAGCCTCACGCCCGTAGATATGGTTAAAACGTCTAGCTACCTCACGTGTTAGCTCCACGTGAGCAACCTGATCCTCGCCAACAGGCACAAGACCGGCCTTGTACATCAAAATATCAGCACTTTGCAATAATGGGTAGCCTAAGAATCCGTACGTACCTAAGTCTTTGGTTTTAAGCTTAAGTTGCTGATCTTTATAAGAAGGCACGCGTTCTAACCAAGATAATGGCGTCGACATTGACAATAACAAGTGCAATTCAGCATGCTCTGGGACTTTTGATTGGACAAAAATCGTTGATGTATTAGGATTAATACCGGCTGCTAACCAATCAACCACCATTTCCATGACATTGGTTTCAAGATCGATCTTATCTGAATAATGCGTGGTAAACGCATGCCAATCTGCAACAAAAAAATAAGAATCATACTCATTCTGCAACTTAAGCCAATTTTTTAATACGCCGTGATAATGACCTAAATGAAGTCGACCTGTTGGTCGCATGCCGGATAAAACTCGATTTTCTTGCATTGATTTTTGCGTTATATTAATTAAGGCGCATTATACCAAGGCTAGTTGTGCGATTGTGCGTAAAGCGCAAGCCCTTCAAGAACCAAATTTTGTTTAATGATGACTGACTGATTCAAGCGATAAGCCACCATCTTAGCATCGCCACCAGTTAATAGCACTTGCAACTCACCCAATTTTGATTGATGATTTTCAATTTGAGCTGTAATAACACTCATTAACATCTGTGAAGTACCATATTCCCAACCGTCTATTGTATTACTGGCTAACGACTCTAATGTGATATTTTTAGACTGACTAGAGAATTGATCAAAACTTCGGCGCAATACCCCCAAACCAGGCATAATCAGCCCGCCTTGATGCTCACCACTTGCCAACACTAAATCAAACGTGCAGGCACTGCCCACATCAATAATTAATATATTTTGATTAGGCAGTTGATCAATAGCGGCAATCATCGCTAGGAATCGATCAATCCCAAGATCTTGTGGTGAATCATAAGCAGATTTAAAGCTAGCAAACGTCGCTTGTGACCTTACAAAGGTAGTATTATCTAAACTACCTAAAACAGACTTATCACCCACACAACTGACATGAACACGAGACGCTTGAGGTAATAAATCAATACTAAAGTCCGCAACCAACACAGACTGATACTCGCCATTAAATAACCATTTAACAGCCGTATTGCCGATATCTATATAGAGATTATACAAATGGAATGCCACTTAGCCACATATGCATAGCAACACTAGCCACATAGCCTAATGCAATGACTGGCATCCACTTAAGATGCGAGCCAAATGTATACAGCCCTTTTGATTGACCCATTAGTGCCACACCAGCAGCAGAACCCACAGACAACAAA
>NZ_JAQWSS010000028.1 GCF_029243085.1 Candidatus Thioglobus sp.
ATCCTAGAAGAATAATGTTGCACTAACTTGCAATAAAAAAGCCGCTAACAGCGGCTTTTTTATTGTCTTGTGAAAAAACTAAAAGATTATTTAATCTTAGCTTCTTTATACATTACATGTTGTCTTACGACTGGATCAAACTTTTTAACTTCAACTTTTTCCGGATGAAGACGCTTGTTCTTAGTTGCTGTGTAGAAATGACCAGTTTTTGCTGATGATACTAATTTAATTTTCTCTCTCATAATTTACTCCTAAACCTTCTCGCCACGTGCGCGAATTTCTTTAAGTACTTCTTCAATACCTTTCTTGTCAACAATACGCAAACCTTTAGCTGTTAGCTTAAGCTTTACAAAACGGTTTTCACTCTCTACCCAAAAACGGTGAGTGTGAAGATTTGGATAAAAACGACGACGCGTTCTATTATTTGCGTGCGATACATTATTACCACTAATTGGTCGCTTACCAGTTACTTGACATATCTTTGCCATGACTCTACCTTATTGAAAATCTAAAAGAAGGAAATTATACTTAAAATTATTTAACTTTCTTGTCTAAATTTTATAAAAATTCTATTTACTATTGTACCAACAAGCTGTATCATACACCACTTCGGAGGGATGGCAGAGCGGCTGAATGCACTGGTCTTGAAAACCAGCAAGGATTAATCTCCTTCCAGGGTTCAAATCCCTGTCCCTCCACCACATTATAAAAACTACAATGCCAATCACGAGATACACCATATCAGGCGTTACCAAAGATGGTCAAAAATTTAGACCTAGCGACTGGACCGAAAGGCTAGTCTGTGTTCAAAAAGAACAGCTTGTTAAATATAGCGGCCATCTTAAAGTTAAAAAAATTGATGGCATTAAGTCGATTGTTTTTGATAGTCAACTAGAAAATACTTGCCCATTTACTTTTGAACGACTTTTGTCTTTTGCTAAGATTAACCATTTAGCTATTTCCGAAGAAATTATTGAAAATTAAAAAACAATCGTTAGTCAACATACGGCCCATGTTGATGAATCTGTTCATAGTGTGGCACGCCACAACAAAACATAAACTCACAATCTTGATCAGCTTTGACTGATAAGTGTTGTTCTTGCTTGCCTTTTATTAAGAAAGCCTCAGTTAAACTAGCCATTTCACCCTCTAATGCCAGCCTTCCTGATAAAACATAAATAACAGCATTGGCATCTTGCCCCACATGGATTTGATAAGGCTTGCCTTGATTTAGATTAACATGCTGATATGTAATACTCGTATGTAACTCTATCGGAGACCCTTCTCCAACAATCGTTCGACAACACCCCCCTTCGAAAACAATTACAGGTAAATCATGACTCAGAACTTGCTGATAACTTGGCTGAATTGCCTTTAAACGTTTAGGTAAATTAATCCATAACTGAATACCGACACTTTGACCTTCTTCTGCCGGTATTTCTTCATGAACTATACCTTTGCCTGCGCAAAATACCTGGGCTCCACCCTTACTAACGAAAGCATCATTGCCTAAGTTATCTTTATGATGCATGCCGCCAGTTAACATATAGGTAACTGCTTCAAACCCACGATGTGGATGATCTGGAAAACCATGTCCAGTGGCGATATTAAAATGATCCCACAAAACGAATGGATCAAAATTCATTCGTTTTGATACTGGAAATAGTCGATTAACAATTACACCATTCCCTTCAAGCATTTGTTGCGTATTAATTTTGACAAATATACTCACAA
>NZ_JAQWSS010000042.1 GCF_029243085.1 Candidatus Thioglobus sp.
CCTTGCATTTTCCACAACGTAAACAAGATTTAACCATATCGTTGATTTCGCCAATCTCACTACTTTCAAGAATTAATGCTTCTTGCTCTACTAAGTGCAATGATGGGGTAAAGGCGCCATTAAGACCACTACCTGGCATGAGCTTACCTTTGTTGAAATGGTTATTGGGATCAATTTCAGCTTTGTATTGTTCGAATTCACGTTTGAATTCGTCGGAAAGGTATTGATATTTAGTTAAACCAATACCATGTTCTCCTGAAATGACACCACCCAAATTAGCAGCTAATAACATAATATCATCTACCACTAATTCTGCTTTTTTTAACATTTCAGCATTGTGAGAATGAACTGGAATGTTAGTATGGACATTGCCATCACCAGCGTGCATATGAGTAGCCACAAAAAGGCGAACATTTCGATGAGTTGCGTGAATTTTTTTGATATCTTGTCGTATTTGAGTAAAGATATCACCCATGAGCAAGTCGTTAAGAGGGTGAGCAAACTCATTCATGTAAGAAATAACACGCTGTGCAGTTTGTATTTGTTTGAATAAAGCTATATTGTCTAAATCCTCAAGAATTTCTCGCCACTGGGTACTAATACGATCTAATAATTCAAGTGCTGCAGTTGTTTTGTCTTTAATAAGTTGCGTTTTGACATCGATATTAGATAAATAATGTCGAACATCCATCAATGTGTCTAGTTTGTTTTCAATCGATAGTCGAATATTTATGTGTTCTATGCCATCGTTATAATCGGCTAATTTGTCTAATGGAATAACAACGTCTTCATTGATTTTAAAAGCGTTAGTATGTGCAGCAATTGCAGCTGTATTAGCTCTGTCCTTCCAGAAAACTTGTCTTTTGTTAGCCGCTTTAGCAACAAAACACTCGCCTTCTTTGTTAAGAGTGATGGCATTGATCTGATTAATGTATTCATCAAGCTCAGATTGTTGATGGCTTGAAATATCTATCAATAGTACCATTTTTGGCAATTCGGCTTTATTGGCCTTAGTGGTATAATTAACTGCCTTGATATAGCGAGCATCAAGATGTTCCATACCAACTAAATCAACCTCTTTGGCGTTATCAATTAGATCTTTAATGTCAACAATAGTGGAGACGGCTGCCTTTAAGTCATGACCAAAAAACTCTAAGCAGAGTGTATTGATATGCTCAAGAGGCTGGTGTAGGATAAATTCAGCAGAAGTGATGAAACCATCACAACCTTCTTTTTGGATACCGGGTAAGCCATCAAGAAACTTATTAGTTACATCTTTTCCTAAGCCGCTTTTACGCATATTCTTGGCGCTAATTTCAAGTATGCGACTACTTAGAATGGTCTTAGCATCAGTCTTTAGTGTATTAATTTTAAATCTGACCGACTTAAGTAATTGGATTTTATCCTGATTGTGATCCAAACGCTCAACTTGCAACCATGAGCCATCGGGCATGACCATTTTCCAAGAAAGTAGGTTGTCAATAGTGGTTCCCCATCTCAGCGCTTTCTTTCCACCGGCATTCATGGCTACATTGCCACCAATAGTACAAGCATCTTGAGAGGTTGGATCTACTGCAAACACCAAATTATTGTTAGCAGCTAGTTCGCTAACTCGCTTGGTAATAACACCTGCACCAACATTAACACTACGCATACCATCTACTGTTTTAATACCACCTATAAAACTTAATTTTTCCGTGTTAATAACAGCTGTTTGCGCATGTAAAGGTATAGCGCCACCTGTATAGCCAGTGCCACCACCACGAGGCACAATGGTCAAACCAAGTTCAATACAAGTTTTAACGATGGCTGATATTTCAAATTCTGTATCAGGCGTAATAACAACTTGCGGATACTCTACTCGCCAATCAGTCGCATCTGTTGCATGAGATGAGCGTGAAAGTGCATCGAAACGAATATTGTTATTATGCGTTACTTTTAGAAAGGCTTTTTTAATGCGTCTTTTATTTTGTTTAAAGTCACTTAAACAGCGCTCAAACTTAGCAACTGCCTCATCAGTATTTTGAAGTAAGCTAAGCACTTTAGTATTGTTTTCAGCACGATTTCGTATCAAGTCAAGACGCGAGTTTAGGGCTTCAATCAGTGATTTCCAACGGCGCTGGTTTTTAATTAAATCTTCTTGAAGATAAGGGTTTCTATCAACTACCCACATATCACCCAATACTTCAAATAACATACGCGCACTACGACCCGTGTTACGATCTGTACGTAAAGATTCTAATAAATCCCAGGCTTTAATGCCTAGAAAGCGACATACAATTTCTTTATCGGAAAATGATGTATAGTTATAAGGTATTTCTCGGTATTGTTTCAATTGAAATAAAGTAAACAAAAATTAATTTTTATTTTACTATAATGGTTGAGAGTTAATCTTAGTTGTTAATAAAGGAAAAAAATAAAATGTTGTGGATCAAGGCTTTTCATATAATTAGTGTTATAACTTGGTTTGCGGCCTTGTTTTACCTGCCGCGCCTGTTTGTTTATCATGCAATGAGTCAAGATAAAATTAGTATTGAGCGTTTTAAAGTAATGGAACGAAAGCTTTATCGTGGCATTATGACCCCCAGCATGATATTAACTGTTGTATTAGGGGTGTGGATGGCTGTTAACACTTGGGAGTTTTATCAGACTCAATATTGGCTACATGTTAAATTAGCTTTAGTAGCGCTATTAATTGTTTATCATTTTTATTGTGGACGATTATTACAAACTTTTAAACAAGACAATAATACGCGCTCAGATGTGTTTTATCGCTGGTTCAATGAGTTTCCAGTGCTAATATTAGTAGCAGTTGTTATTTTAGCGATTGTCAGACCTTTTTAAATGTGTTGTGACTAATACTTAGATAGCTATCGGCCAAACTTTCATAAAGCGCTTGTCTGCATATAGCTTTAGAGATAAAGCTACTGATATAACCAGCGATAATTGCAACAAATAGCAAGTTAAATGAACTAGTCATTTCTAGTACTAGAAAAGTGGAGCTTAAAGGCGCCCTGATGACAGCACTTAAATAGGCAATACTCGCAATAATCATTACAATTTGTGGTTTGACCTCTATAAAATTTATGATTTCAGCGCCAATTGCTGCACCAATACTAATACTAGTCATGAAGATACCGCCAGCAACAGTGGTTACAAACGATGCCAATGAGGCTAAAAATTTAGCCAATGCAAAATATGGTGTAACAGTTTGTCCTGATAATAGTTGTTGTGTTTGGTCATAGCCAGAGCCGGCCGTTTGTCCATTAGTTAAAATGTTTAACAAGGCAACAATCAGTGCCAATCCAAAAACAAAAAACAAGACTTTTTTTAATTCTCTTAAAGCAAATTGGTTGATAAGAAAAATTGCGCTTTTTGCAAACAATCCTCCAAATACCGCACATAGAATTATCAAGGGAATAAGTTGATAAGCTAAAGATAAATCAATTGATAAATGCGCAAGATTTGCTAAGTAAACTTGTTGTTGATAATAGAAAGATGATATTAGATAGACAATGACAGAGAAGAAGGCGATCAGTAGTAACATTTGCTTCTTTAATTTTCTTCCAATCTCTTCATAAGCAAATAAAAATCCTGCAATAGGGGCGTTAAAAGCGATAATTAGTCCCGCACTGCCACCAATTGCAATAAAACTATGTATTAGAAATTTACGCTTAATTTTGATTAAATGTGCAAAATGATAAAAAATAGATCCTCCAATATGCGCACTAGGCCCACCAAAACTGATCGATGCACCGCCAATTGTTGCCACAGATACTAAGAGTATCTTAATCAGCGCAATAGGAATTGATAACAGTTGTAAGCGTATTTTTTTGTTACGAGAATCATTTGCAGCAACTAATTGTGGAACGCCACTACCGCCAACAAAATGACAATATTTTCTATCAATATAAATGACAGTGATAAAAATAAGTGGTGTTATTAGTAAATTTAAATAAGTATTATCTTTAACAATCTTTTGAAATATGAAATGAGCATATTCAGCTATTTGCAAGAAATAAAGAATAATAATTATGGTTGCAATGCTGGCAACCAAGAGGGTAATGTAGATTTTTAACTCACGTGGAAACTGATGTGAGATATATTTTTTCATGACTTACTGGATGTTAAACAGACCAGTTGAAAGATATCGATCGCCTCGATCACATACAATAGTAACAATAGTTGCATTATTGATTTGTGAAGATAGTTCCAAAGCTGCTGATACAGCGCCACCACTTGATACACCAGCAAATATACCTTCTTTAGTGGCTAAATCACGCGTGGTTTGTTCAGCGCTAGATTGTGATACATCCATCATAGAATCCACTCTTGTGGCGTCAAAAATTTTGGGTAAATACTCTTTTGTCCAACGACGAATGCCGGCAATTTGAGAGCCATCTTCCGGTTGAACGCCAACAATTTGTATGTCAGGATTTTTATTCTTAAGTGTATTGGATACACCCATAATGGTGCCAGTGGTTCCCATTGCAGAAACAAAATGAGTAACTTCTCCCTGGGTGTCTTGCCAGATTTCTTCAGCTGTTGTATTAATATGGGCGCCAGAGTTGTCATGATTTGAAAACTGATCTAATTGCAATCCTTTACCATCAGATTCTAATTTGTCAGCTAAGTCTCGAGCACCCTCCATGCCTGCTTGTTCAGTGACAATTAATAGTTCTGCGCCATAAGCAGTCATTGCGTCACGACGCTCCTGAGATAAATTCTCAGGCATAATCAACATCATTTTATAGCCTTTAATGGCTGCAACCATTGCGAGTGCAATACCCGTGTTGCCACTAGTAGCCTCAATCAACGTGTCCCCAGGTTTGATAGTGCCTCTAGATTCTGCTTGTGTAATCATATTATAAGCAGCACGATCCTTGACTGATCCAGCCGGATTGTTACCTTCTAATTTTAATAAAACAGTATTAGATGGATTCGGATTGAGACGTTGCAATTCAACTAAGGGGGTATTACCTATGGTTTGATCGATTGTTTGATATGGCATAAGCTATCTTATAATTTTGCACTAAACTTAATGTCCAGTGCTTGCGATTACATGTTATTCAAAATAGCGTCTCGCACTTCACTCATAACAGGATTAATGTTAATCATTTCATCACTACATTGAGAGATAGCAGTGTCCGGATCTTTCAGCCCATGTCCTGTCAGTGTGCATACGACGGTTGAGCCTTCTTTAATCTTGCCGCTTTTAATGTCACGCATAGCGCCAGCAAGTGAGGTGGCAGACGCCGGTTCACAAAAGATACCTTCTTGCTCAGTTAATAGTTTTTGTGCCGCCAGAATTTCTTCATCTGATAACGCATCAAACCAACCATTAGATTCAGTTTCAACTTTATGTGCTAGATCCCAACTTTGCGGATGTCCGATGCGAATAGCAGTGGCAATAGTTTCTGGATTATCAACCATTTCTCCCTTAACAAAAGGCGCGGCACCAGCCGCTTGATAACCGACCATTTTCGGTGTTTTGACAGCTTTACCATCTTCATGGTATTCTTTATAGCCCATCCAGTGTGCTGAAATATTGCCTGCATTACCCACGGGTAGACAGTGGTAGTCTGGTGCATCACCTAATTCTTCAATAATTTCGAATGCAGCGGTTTTTTGACCTTGTAAACGGTATGGATTGATTGAGTTCACAATAGACACAGGTGCATGGTCAGCAACTTCTTTGACTAATCGCATACCATCATCAAAGTTACCTCTGATTTGAATAATGACCGCACCATGGATCATAGCTTGAGCTAATTTCCCTAAAGCAATTTTTCCTTCAGGAATGAGTACAAAAGCCTTGATACCTGCTCTAGCAGCGTAAGCGGCGGCTGCAGCAGAAGTGTTACCAGTTGAGGCACAAATAATTGCTTTAGAGCCAGATTCAACCGCTTTGGTAACTGCCATAGTCATTCCACGGTCTTTAAAAGATCCAGTTGGGTTTAGACCTTCGTATTTAATATAAATATCAACGTTTTTACCTAGTAAAGAGGGGATATTTTCTAATCGAATTAATGGGGTGTTACCCTCGCCAAGGCTGATAAGTTTTGTGGAATCATCAACAGGAAGTCTGTCACGGTAATTTTCAATTAGTCCTGTGTATCTCATAATATTTTCTCCTTAATCAAGGTTTTCTACATGAATAATTTTAACATCCTCTTGGATGAATTCATGGTTTTGAATTTCTGTTATTGCTGCTTGTAATGTAGCTGTTTTAACATTGTTAGTAATAATGGCGATATGAGCATTATTTTGTTTGTCAATTTGTTTTTGTATAACTGATTCAACGCTAATATCATGTTGTGCGAGTGTGGCGGTAATGTCAGCTAACACACCTGGTTTGTCAGTTGCTAATAAGCGTAGATAGAAAACACTTTTAATATCATCTGGATTGCAATTTGGAATTTCGATTAAGTCTTTCCAGCCCAAAACATCATGACTAACTGTATTTTTGATAATATCAACTAGGTCGGCAATAACCGCACTTGCAGTGGCTTCATCGCCAGCACCAGCACCATAGTAGAGTGTTGGGCCTACTGCATTGCCTTTGATTAATACAGCATTCATTACACCATCAACATTTGCCAACAATTGAGTTTTTGGAATTAATGTTGGATGTACGCGCATTTGCAGTTCACCATTAACTTTCTTGGCGATACCTAAGTGTTTAATTGAATAGTTGAGTTCATTGGCAAAACTAACATCTTCTCCACTAACTTCACTAATGCCTTCAGTAGATACTTTATCCATTTGCAAATCACAGCCGTAAGCAATAGAGGCTAGAATAGCAAGCTTATGTGCCGCATCAATACCTTCTACATCAAAGGTTGGATCAGCTTCAGCATAACCTAATTCTTGAGCTTCTTTTAAGACATCAGCAAAGTCTCTGCCTTTATCACGCATTTCTGTAAGGATGAAATTTCCTGTGCCATTAATGATGCCAGCAACAAGTTCAATTTTATTAGCACTTAGCCCTTGCTCTAGTGATTTTAAAATTGGAATTCCACCAGCAACAGCAGCCTCAAACAGTAAATGCACATTCTTTTCTTTGGCTAAGTTTAATAATTCATTGCCATGAGTTGCAATTAGCGCCTTGTTTGCTGTGATAACGTGCTTGTTATTATTAATAGCAGTAACAACTAAATCTTTGGCAATCGTTGTACCACCAATGAGCTCCAAAATAACATCTATACCAGGGTTGTTGACAAGCTCGAAAGCATCCTCTGTGATGTTAATGTCTCCATCAGCACAAATTCTAGGCTCGGCAATGCTTTTTACAGCTGCATGAGTAATGTCGATCTTTTCACCTGTGCGTGCAAAAATCTCATTTTCATTTTTGCTTAAAACATTTACAACGCCACCACCAACAGTGCCCAAACCTAAAATTCCAATATTCACGTAACTTAATCCTTAAAAAATGCCTAATAGGGTCGAATTATACCAACTGCATGTTGATAGTTATAGTTGTTCTAATGGTTTTATTTTGCTTTGTTCAAGATAATGGCGCTACATTTAAGTGGACGTGAGTAATGTGAGGGGATTTTATGTTGATTGTTAAACAAAACGGGTGCTAAAGCTTTAAGCATGTCTTCGTAAATTGGCTTTTTAAAATCGATAACTTCTTCAATAGGATGCCAGTAATCTACCCAAACCCAATCATCAAACTCAACATCTGCATGCGTATCTAATCTAATGCTATCTTCATTTGCAGTTAAGCGTAGTAAATACCACACCTGTTTTTGACCAACACAGGTAGGTTTTTGAGAGCGCCTAATGTGACAATCAGGCAAATCATAGCGCAGCCATTTTGGTGTTTTAGCAATTACTTGAACATCGTGCACCGCTAACCCAACTTCCTCATTAAGTTCTCGAAATAGGGCGTCAAGGTCAGTTTCGCCTTGATCAATCCCACCTTGGGGTAGTTGCCAAGAATCTTGCTTGTAGCGTTTAGCTAGCAGCACCTGTTGTTTATCATTGGTAATGACAATGCCAACATTGGCGCGGTAGCCTTCTTTGTCAATCATAACGATTAATTGATATGATTAATCGTCGTTAGAGAAGGCGCCTAATAAATGTAGTAAGCTAGTAAACATGTTGTGAAGGGCTAAGTACAAGCCAACAGTTGCAGAGATGTAGTTGGTTTCACCGCCATTAATAATAGCTGACATCTGACTCAACATAAATGCACCCATTAGCATTACCACTGCAAATGATATTAACAGACTAAAAATTGATGATTCAATAAAGAAAAAATTAAGTAGAGATAAGGCGATAACACCAATCATTGCGAAAAAAATCATACCATTTAAAAAGCTAAAGTCTTTTTTGGTGTTTTGAGCGTAAAAACTAATTGCAAAAAAAGCCACACCCGTGCCGGTAAGCGCCTGAATGACTAAATCTGCACCATTTGGCATGGCCAAAAAGTGTGATAGCATTGGACCAATTGAATAGCCTAATAGGCCTGACACTGAAAATGCTGTTAAAATACCTTTGTTACTGTTTTGTGTTTTTGGCAAAACAAACCAAATAACCACGATTGCGGCAATAGAGCTAATCATTGCTGAGCCAAATCCAGCACCAGAAGCAATAGAAAACCAAGAAGCTAGGCCGCCAAAGATTAGCGTATAAGACAGCAGTCTCATGGTATCTGATAGAACTTTATTTTTAACTTGAACGTTACTAATTGTTGTTGTTGAAAAAGTATTCATAATTTATCCTCTAGGATGTTAGTGTGTAAAATAATCTTATTTTATACTTAAAATAAGACGATAGCATGAAACTGGTTTTAGGAATGGGTGTAACGGGTTTTTCTATTGCTCGATTTTTGGCCCAACAAAATATTAAGTTTAAAGTTGCTGATTCGCGTCAACAGCCGACACAACTATCAGACTTCTTACTAGAATTTCCAGACATTGAGACATCAAATGGAGACTGGCAGCAATCATTGTTAGACCAGGTCGAAGAAGTGTTTATTTCTCCCGGTATTGCTCAAACGGAATCCATTGTTATCTGGGCAAAAGAACAAGGTATTGAAATTACTAGCGATATCGAGTTATTTTCCAGATATTCTCAAGCGCCTATTGTTGGTATTACAGGCTCTAACGGCAAATCAACAGTAACTCAATTATTAGGAGAGATGGCTCAAACAAGTGGTAAAAAAGTAGCGATTGGCGGTAATATTGGAAAGCCAGCACTTGAATGTTTAAACGATGATGTTGAGCTTTATATTCTTGAATTGTCTAGCTATCAGTTAGATTACACAAAACGCTTAAATTTACTTGTAGGTACGGTGCTTAATATCAGCCCTGATCATTTGGATCGATACAATAGTTTTGAGCATTACATTGCCTCAAAATTAAGTTTGCATCAATATTGTCAATATTTGGTTATTAATAGTGATGATCCATTGATTCCAAAAAAAGCCCCTGCTATTCATTTTGGTATGGATATGCCAAAATGTGATCAGGATTTTGGCACTGTAACCTGCCATGGTAGTTGTTATCTTTTAAAAGGTGATGAGGTGCTAATGGATGTTGATGATATGCAATTGATTGGTGAGCATAATGTAGCTAATAGTCTGGCAGCGCTAGCACTAGGTGATCAGATTGGCTTGAATATGACAGAGATGATTAATTGCATCAAAGATTTTAAAGGTTTAGAGCATCGATTAGAATGGGTTGCGTGTGAGCAAGGTGTTAACTACTATAATGATTCTAAATCAACCAATGCCTTGTCCAGTATTACCGCACTAAAGTCATTAACTAAAAAATATGAAAATATTGTTCTTATTGCTGGTGGCGTTGCCAAGAATGAAAGTTATAAAGATTTATTTGAATTGATTGATCATAGTATCGCAGGTGTGGTGTTAATTGGTCAGAGTGCAACTGATTTTAAGAGGGGTATTAGCCAAGTACAAACTGTTCAAGCGCAAGATATGGCAGAGGCAGTATTATTGGCAAAAGGCATGATTGATAACGGTGTGGTATTGCTTTCGCCAGGTTGTGCTAGTTTTGACATGTTTGATAATTTTGAGCATCGAGGTAATGAGTTCAAACAAGCGGTTTTGAGATAGCAGTTTTCTAATGGTTACAGATATAATTCAAACATTTTGTAACATTAGCAGTCTTTAATTTTAATCCTTGAGTCTCACTTTTTAGCCAAGTGCTTTGACGTTTACAGAGTTGACGTGTTGCAATGATAGATCTTTCAATCATTTCTACTTCATCTATCTCGTTGTTTAAAAATTGCCAAGCCTGTCGGTAGCCAACACATCGGATTGAAGGCAGATCTTCATGGAGCTTGTCGTCTTTCTTTAAAGTTTTAACTTCGTCTATGAATCCTTGTTTTAGCATTAAATGAAAGCGAGCTTTAATTCGTTGATGGAGTAATGCGCGATCAGGCATGAGAATGATTTTTTTGATTTGACAGTTAAGTGCTCCCTGTTTATTTCCTTGTAAGGCTGTTAACGTTTGTCCACTAATATCAAACACTTCAAGAGCACGAGTCACTCTTTGAGCGTCATTAGGGTGAATCCTTTTAGCGGCTATTGGGTCGATTGTTTCAAGATCTTTATGGAGAGATGCAGAGCCTTTTTCATGCAAAAGTTGATTAAACTTCTCACGAGAGGCAAATGTAGATTCCGGCAAGTCAGATAGGCCGTATTCTAAGGCATTGAAATAAAACGAGGTTCCACCGACTAAAATAGGTAATTCATTATTAGCAAAAGCTAGCTTGATTTGATCAGTAGCATCATTCACAAAATCCTGAGCTGAGTACGTGTCACTCGGTTTGCAGATATCAACAAGATGGTGAGGGTGATCAGATAATGTTTTTTTATTAGGTTTTGCTGTACCAATATCCATATTTTGATAAATTAATGCAGAATCGACACTGATCAGTCTTGAATTTAGATGTTTGCTAATTTCAATGGCTAAATCTGTTTTTCCTGAGGCGGTAGGGCCCATTAAAAAAAGCACAGTATTAATAGGTGGAATTGGCACAAAGATCCTTATATTAGTAAGCATTTATAATAACTAACCTAGATTATAATGTCAGCATTCAAAAAATTTATAAAATAAACACATGTTTACAATAGAAAATCAAGCGACTGGCAATTGTTTTACTATCCAAGAAGGGGAGACAATTTTAAATGGCGCCATGAATAATGGATTTGGCTTTCCTTATGGCTGTCGGAATGGTTTTTGTGGAAAATGTAAGGCTACGCTAATTGAGGGTGAGGTGGATTATGCAGAAGGAAACCCTCCTGGTTTGACGGCTGAAGAGATTGCTGACAATATGATTCTTCCTTGTAAATGTCAGGCCAAAAGCAATTTATCAATTGTTGTAACTGAGCTAGAAAGTGTTGCTGATATTGAAGTTAAGACCCTGCCTTGTAAAGTTAGCCAGATTGAACATTTAAATGCAGATGTTGCCAAGGTGGTTCTAAAGATTCCAGGCAGCGAATCATTACAATATCTAGCTGGACAGTATATTGACTTAATTCATCCTGATTTTGAACCTAGAGCTTTCTCTATTGCTAACGCACCACATAATTCTGGGGTAATTGAACTACATGTTCGTTTAATTTCTGGCGGCAAGTTTACAAATTTTGTGTTTAATGAAATGCAAGAAAAGTCTTTAGTAAAAATGGAAGGCCCTAAAGGTAGTTTTTACCTAAGAGAAAGTAGTGATAAGCCTATGATTATGGTGGCTGGTGGCACTGGATTTGGGCCAGTAAAGGCAATGGTTGAGCATGCTATTGAATCTGGAAGTAAGCGTGATATTCATGTTTATTGGGGTGTTCGAAGTGAGCAAGATTTATACATGACATTGCCAAGTGAATGGGCCAAAACTCATGACAACATTAGCTTCACGCCTGTGTTATCATTACCTGATGAGTCTTGGGAGGGTAGAACAGGCTACGTGCATGAAGTAATTCTTGCAGACTTTGATACATTGACAAACTATGAGGTTTACGCTTGTGGACCACCTGAAATGGTTAGATCTGCAGCAAATACATTTGCTAAAAAAGGCATGTTTGAGAATAACTTTTTTAATGATAGTTTCGATTTTGCCTATCAAGCGAGTAACGAATGAGCAGTATGCAACAACACCTAACAGAACAACTTCAAGTGGCCTTGTCACCGAGCTATTTAGAGGTGATTAATGAGTCAAGTAATCATTCAGGACCCGCAACAGAATCACATTTCAAATTAATTGTTGTAAGTGATTATTTTGATGATTTAACTTTAATTACAAGACATCGTTTTATCAATCAATTATTTAAAGAGGAGTTGGGCCATATACATGCGTTGGCAATGCACACGTATACAGCTGATGAGTGGAAAATGAGAAATTCAGCGCCCGCTTCTCCACAATGTGCAGGCGGGTCAAAATCTTAAGATTAATCAAGTTATTATTTATCTCTACTTTTGTTTTTCTCAGTGCTTGTAGTACTCAAGGCCATATTAACGAGACTTATGTAGAAAAGCCAAAACCTCAAAGTCAAACTGTTGTCACGCCACAACCAGTAGTTGAAAAGAATCTTTGGCGCTATATAGTGAATCACTCCACGTTGCAAGTGCCTAGTGAGAAGCAATTGTTTTGGCATATTGACTGGTTTAAAAAGCATCCAGAATATTTAACTCGAGTTACTAAGCGTGCCGACCCATATTTATATTTAGTGACACAAGAAGTAGAGCGTGCGGGATTACCATTAGAGATTGCTTTGTTGCCTATTGTTGAGTCTGCTTATTATCCATGGTCCTATTCCCACGGTACAGCGTCAGGGTTGTGGCAATTTATTCCTTCAACAGGTCGGCTATACGGTTTAAAAGATAATTGGTGGTATGATGCCAGAGGCGATGTGTTAGCATCCACTAAGGCAGCCGTTAAATATCTCAAAAATTTAAACAAACTGTTTAAGGGAGATTGGCTACTTGCTATTGCTGCTTATAATTCAGGACCAGGGCGTGTACAAAAAGCAATTAAAAATAACAAAGCCCAAGGAAAGCCAACAGACTTTTGGCATTTAAAACTACCAAAAGAAACGCAAGGATATGTGCCACGATTGCTGGCAGTTACAGAATTAATTCGACATCCGGAAAAATATGGACAAAGCATTACGCCAATTGTCAATGCGCCTGTCGTACAGTCTATCAAACTTGATACACAATTTGATTTAGCTTTAATTTCTGAGTGGGCAAGGATTGATCTAGAAGAATTGTATACATTAAATCCAGCTCTAAAGCGTTGGGCTACACCTGCTACAGGTAACTACACATTGTTATTGCCAAATAAAAATATGGCCTTATTTAAACAGGCAATGAAAGATAATCCAAATATTGACAGACTCCAATGGATACGCTATCAAGTTAGACAGAATGACAGTTTAAGTGTTATTGCCCAGAAACATCAAACAACCATTAGCCATATTATTAGTGTGAATAAATTAAAAAGTAATTTGATAAAGGTTGGAGATTACTTAATCGTGCCTATTGCACAGAAAGACGGTGTTGAATACTTATTGTCTGAATCTCAACGAGAAGAAAAACGGTTAAAGTCGAAAAAATCTGGACTAAGGATTGTTCATACGGTAGGCCCAGGCGATAGTTTATGGTTAATTGCCAAAAAGTATCATGTGGAGATCAATCGTCTAGTTAAATGGAATCATCTGAAGCGATCAGAGCCATTGAAATTGGGTAAAAAATTAGTTTTATGGCAACCTTATTCAAAGACTAATTTAGACTTATCGAAAGTCACAGATTTAGGTATTAATATTGATAGAAAAGTATCCTACCGTGTTAAAAATGGTGATAATTTATCGGTGATTGCTGTGAAGTTTGGTGTTAATATTGCCCAAATAATACAGTGGAATAATTTGAGTGAAGAATTATTGCAGCCAGGTCAAAAATTAACCATTATGGTTAATGTGATTAATACAAATATGAAATAAACCCTATGAACACACTTCCTATTAATAAAATTATCTTAGCTAGTTTCGCCTTTGCACTAACTCATTGGAAAAAAATATTTGAAATTTCCATTGTGCCAATTGCTGTGTCTTTGCCATTTCTATTGATACTGCCGCAAATGTTTCAGATAATGGAGACGGTATTTCAAGGTAACGAAATAACCGATATAGTGTTGCCAGAAGGCACAATGCTGTATTTATTGTTGTTTTTGTATGGCTATGTAAGTTTGTCAATCAATATGTATCGTTTGGTTATTTTAGGTCCTGACAGTGTGTCGATTACAACGCCAATCTTTAATATTAGCCAGATTGCACGATTTGTCGGTTTGACGTTAATTGTAGGATTTGCAACGACCGTACCAGTGATGCTAACAGGTATTGGCTTTTTACAACTGATTGTCTATTTTTTAATTATTCCAATTACCTTGAATTTTATCAATATTGCCGTTCAACAACCTTCAAAATATAAATGGAATCTGAACTTTGTTTCGCAAGCTAATTTATTTTTATTACAAGCTATTATTCCAGCTTTAATTGGAATGATAACCACTGTCTTATTTAATTTTATTGGTCTACCTGAAGGGTTTTCGTGGACAATTAAAGTAATTGTCTTTTATTGGAGTCTGGTTAATTTGGCTTTATGTTATCAGCTAATTCAAGCTAATGCTTCAGAGTAAATCCTTTGGGATAGCGCATATCGTAAGTGGATTTCTTCAGGCGCTTTAGTGGAATTTTCTTTCTTAGTTCTTTATAAATTTTTGTAAATTTTTGTAAGCGTTGTAATTGTTTGCTATAGCCTAATACAACTGTAATATTTGGCTCTATACTTAAACTATCAATATTACTACGTATGAACGTGTTTATTTTCATATCATTCAATATCTTTTGATAGTCGCGATAATCATTGAGTAATAATATGCTTTTATCTGGATTGTAAGAAGATTGTAATTCGATTAAATTGAGAGTATTTTCACTTGGCTGATGGTAGAACAAATTCTGCGGCGTGATCAATTTTCCTTGTGTGGTAATATAACCTTGACAGTTATCTTGTTGTTGGTTGTTTTGACAATCAATATTTTTCCAAAGTGCAACTGGTTGATGAGTGCTAACATTAACACTAATTGAATCCCAAAATAAGCGCTTTACTTGTGCTTTTAATACCCAAGGGTGGCGTTCTAATTCAGTTTTTATTTCATGCAAATCTAATTGGTATAATTCATTAACCAATGGCTCAATCTTTTTTTCTAGCGCTTCTTGACTAACCAGTTTAGTGTTGTCAATCGTCCAATTAGCGTTCACTTTGAGAGAATCACCAGGATTATAGTGATAAATATTCCAACCAATTAATACTAGAAGTAATAGAAGTGATACTGGCTTAAGCCAACGCTTTATATGTTGGAATAGTGATAATTTATGTCTATTCCTCTTTTTAAACTTCATTCGTAATCTGTTCAACTAATTGTTCAAAGTTTATATTCGCGGCTTTAGCGGCCATAGGTACCAGAGAATGGGAAGTCATGCCCGGAACGGTATTAATTTCTAATAAATAAGGATTGTTGTGTTTATCAACAATAAAATCAATTCTGCCCCAGCCACTTGAGCCAATGGAATTGAAAGCTTTAAGTGCAAGTTCTTGTAAATGACATTCTTGAGCTTCACTTAAGTCACATGGACATAAATACTGAGTAGTATTGGAATTATATTTGGAGTTATAATTGTAAAAATCTTGTTCAGCAATAATTTTGATAACAGGCAAAGGTTGTTTACCCAAGATTGCTACTGTGTATTCGTCACCTTCTATCCATTGCTCAACAAGCACCTGATCATCATAACATCTAGCAAGCTCAAGTGCAGCATGTAATTGTGAAGTTTGAGAAACTTTACTAATGCCAATACTAGAGCCTTCACAGACAGGCTTAACTGCCCAAGGCAAGGGAAAGTTGATATCGGGTATTGATTGATTTTTACTAACTAAAATAGAAGGAGATAGGGGTAGTCCTGCTTCTAACCAAATCTGCTTACTAAGGTATTTATTCATGCTATTGACACTTGATGCTGAATTCGAACCCGTATAGGCAATATGACGGTCTTCTAGTTGTTTTTGAATAAAGCCATCTTCACCACCACGACCATGTAGAACAATAAATGCTAAATCAAATTTTATTGACCAAAGTTTGTCTAAATTATCGCCATTCCAATCAAAGCTAAAGCAATCTATTTTTTGTTTTTTTAAAGCTTGGAAGACAGCTTTGCCACTTTTTAAGGAAACCTCTCGTTCGGCAGAATTTCCACCCATTAATACAGCAATCATATAATTTTAAGCTCGGTTTCTAAATCAATATTAAAGTTTGATTTTACGGTTTGTTGAATGTGAGAAATTAAATTTTCAACATCACTTGCACTGGCATTGTTATTATTAATAATAAAATTAGCGTGTTTGTTAGAGATGCAAGCACCTCCAATACAAAAACCTTTTAGGTTAGACTGCTCAATAAGCTGTGCTGCAAAATGGTTATCTGGATTTTTAAAGACACTGCCACAGCTTGGTAAGCCGATGGGTTGAGAGGCGTTTCTTTGGGTTAATAATTGTTTAATACTTTGTTTTGACTTCTCATGATTAAAAATTAATTCAGCCGAAATAAAATATTCATCTTTATGCTTGGGAATTGCTTGACGATAGCCAATATCAAAATCATTAGGGTAGCGCTGATAAACTTCACCCGAGGTATTAATGGTTTGTACGCTATTAATAAATTGCCAAAATTCAAAGCCGAAGGCGCCTGCATTCATTGCCAAAGCCCCGCCAACGGTGCCCGGAATAGCGCTTAAGAATTCTGCGCCATGTAAATTGTTTGTTGATGTAAATCTAGATAATTTGGCCAGAGTTGTACCTGCCCCTATGTTGATGACTGAATTTTTGATCGTTAATGAATTGAGTTGAGTTAATTTAATAACCACCCCTTTAAAGCCTTGATCACGAATCAAAAGATTACTTCCAAGACCAACAAATAATACTGGTTTAATGTTCTTTCGTAAGAACTCAACTAGTGTTTGAATGCTTTCTGGTATATAAAATTCATCCGTCATCCCACCTGTTCGTAAAGAACAATGTGAGGCCATAGATTCGTTATAACGTAACATAACTTGCTTAACCGTAACTCGATTTTAATAGACCTGGAAGTTCGTGAATATCACCTGCGCCTAAGGTTAATAGAATATCATTTTGATCGATCAGATTGGGCAGTACACTTAACACTTCCTGTGTATCTTTAATAACAACTGGATTTAATGTAGATCGTTTTCTGATGGCTTCAGCCAATATTGAGCTGGTAATCTGAGCAATAGGCTGTTCATTAGCAGAATAAATATCTAATAAGATTAAACAGTCGACAGTAGATAGGGCACGTGCAAAATCATCAAAAAGATCCTTAGTTCTAGAGTATCGATGAGGTTGAAAAATAACGACCAGTCGCCTATTTGGAAAGGTATTTCTTAACGATTCAAAAATAGCACTGACTTCGACTGGATGATGACCATAGTCATCAAACAAGTCGACTTGGCAATTTTGAATAGTGAGTTGATTATGACAATCAAGTCTTCTAGCAACTCCTGAAAAATTATTGAGTGCTGATTGAATAATACTAACATCAATTTCTAATTCACAGCAAATACCAATTGCTGCTAGCGTGTTCAAAATATTATGCCGCCCAATGAGATTTAATTTAACAGCGAATGGTTTTGGGTAGTTTTGTGTATTGTGAGTACAGTTGACTTCAAAATGCATTTGCATACCAATTTGTTTGATCTTAGTTGCACGAATGTCGGCATGTGCATTAAAACCATAGCTAACAACCGGTCTATGAATATCATCAATGATATCGCTTACACCTTCATTGTCAGTACACATAATGCAGGCACCATAAAAAGGCAGGTTTGAGGTAAAGCTTACAAAGGCATCTTTTAATTGTTGATAATCATTATTGTAAGTAGCCATATGATCTTCATCTATATTAGTGATCACACTTAGCATTGGTTGTAAGTGAAGGAATGACGCGTCAGACTCATCAGCTTCAGCAATTAAATAGTCGCTACTACCCAATTTTGCATTGATACCATTTGAATTTAAAATTCCTCCAATAATATAAGTAGGATCTAGTTTCGCTTGATTTAGAATGTGGGCAACAATACTGGTTGTTGTAGTTTTTCCATGTGTTCCAGCTATAGCAATACCAAAACGAAAGCGCATAATTTCTGCCAACATTTCAGCCCTAGGAACGATAGGAATATGCAATTGTTGAGCTTTCTTGAGTTCCACATTAAGTGGATTTATAGCACTAGAGACAACCACAGCCTGTACATCTTTGATGTTGTCTTGATGATGTTGGTAGCTAATATTGCAGCCCATCTTAGACAGCCGATCAGTAATGCTATTTTGATTTATATCAGAGCCAGAAATTTGATAGCCCAAATTATGCAATACTTCAGCAATACCGCTCATTCCTGAACCGCCAACGCCAATAAAATGGATCTTATTGATTCTTGATTTTGAAACTTTTCTTAAGTCTTTCATATTTGAAGGGCGCTAATAATGCACAAAACTTGAATTCCTTGACCTTGGCCGAAAGCAGTTAAACCTTCTCCTGTTGTGGCCGTGATGCCTATATCTTCTTCAGTTATGTTAAGTATATGAGCTAAGTTGGCTTTCATTTCATTAATCTTAGGTGTAATTTTTGGCACTAAGCATTCAATAGAAATAGCGACGTGTTGAATAATCCAATGATCTAAATCTGTTAAAGCTAGTTTTAGATATTCACTACTGTCAACAACACCCTGTTGACACAGTGTATCTGCTGTAGCGCCAAGTACATTGACTCCTGTGATAGATGAAATGGCATTAGTAATCGCATGTAGTACGACATCACCATCACTATTAGCCCGTAAACCTTGGTTATGATCAAATTTAATACCTGCAAGTAATAGCGGTTTTTTATTTGATTCAAAAGCATGTGAATCTTGCCCTAAGCCAGTTTTAAATTTCATAAGGATGTTTGAGTTTTTAAGTAAAAATTAGCCAAGGCTAAATCTTCTGGCGTGGTAATTTTCAGGTTGCTTTTAGAGGATTCAACAAGCAAGGATTGTAACCCCATATGTTCAATAGCGCTTGCCTCGTCGGTAATATTAATGTTGTTATTTTTAGCTTCTGTTAGTGCTTTTAATAATACACCAAATCGATACATTTGCGGTGTTTGCGCTTGCCAAAGATTGCTTCTGTCAATTGTATTTGTCACTAGCTTTGCATTTGCCTGTTTGATAGTATCAATAACCCTAGTAGCTAGTAGGCCACCCGTCGGGCTATCTTTTAGTTTATCTATAAGCTGAATAACATCATTTGGATTTATACAAGGCCTAGCTGCATCATGAACTAACACCCAATCATTGTCCTTAGCATGAGGCTTTAAGGCGTCAAGTGCATTGAGAACAGAATGGTATCGTTCTTTTCCGCCCGTAGCCAATGCCAAAAGTTTAGGATGATTGTAAAAATAAGAGTCTTGAAAAAGTTTATCTTGGTTAGGTAATGCAATGACACAACCTTTAATTTGGCCAAGTTGGAGTAATGTTGCTAGAGATTGGTCGAGTACACTTAAACCATTATCAAGCAATAAGTACTGTTTAGAGACTTTAGCTTTCATGCGGGATCCAACACCACCAGCAGGAATAATGAGAAAGCAATGGTCAGTTGACATAGGACTCAAAAATTTGATAGATTGATTTTATTATACCCAAGCCAAAGCAAGCTTAGGTGATGCCCTAAAATAACAAACTTACTATTATCAAGAAGGATTGTTAATCTTGACCAGGAGTGCTAATTTGATAGTATTTTTCATTTGACTTGATTAATCCAAATTTTTGTCTAGCTATAGACTCTAAGATTTCAAGTTTTTGATTTGATTTAGCCGCCAATTCTAGTTTCAGCTCGTGGTTTTCTCGTGTGATTTTTTTATTTTCAGTAATGTTTCTGGTTAGTGAGTCTTGTTTCTCATATATGTCTAAAGGAAAATTATTAATAATGAAATTTTGACGCACCAGACTAGTTAAAATTATTGCTAGAATAATACTAATCCAATGTCGATAAAAAAAGCCAAATAAATTATTTGACTTTTTTTTACCTTTTTTAGCGGATTGTAAACGAAGTTTAATGCTCAAATTGTATTGATCAGCTTGCTAGCCATCTGCAAGATTTTTACCATCTTTGGCATCTTGAGTAAACATCCAAATTCCGCCACCAACAATATAAATTGTCGATGCAATAACGCCAAAGGCTGCAACATATTCAGCCGTTCCAGATATAACCCCGATATATGAGAGAATAATTAGAGCAAGTGGTGCAAATAGAGTAACTGTCATTGTGCTAATCTGTAATATATGGCCTTTTAGAGCGGTGTTATTATTTGCTGAACTCATGTTTTATATTCCTTATAAATATTGATAGTATTATATCATAGCTTATTTTATCTTCAAGGTTGTGAGTTAATTTTTTGTCAGTAAGGTGTCTGAAATTTTGTCATGCCAACATAATCGCTCTTTGTTAAAAAATTGATAAGCAAATCCTAAACCAAACGCCATAAAAGAAACCAGCCCTAAGATGAATCTGACAAATGCTTGTCGATGAGTGATATTCTGGTTATTGTGTTGAATTACTTGAAACTTCCAAGCTTTCATGCCAATAGTTTGCCTACCTTTGACCCAAGATAAGGTGAAGTAAAGATAGGTACTAGGCAGGGTGACTAGATATAAAAATAAATCACCAATCTCACCAAATACAGCAATAATCATCATGCCGATAAAAAATACCAGTGAAAAAGCGAGAAAGACATCATAGACGATTGCACCTAATCGGCGTAGTAGTGAGACGTTAGATTTCATGATTAATAAGTAAGTTAGGGTTAATTACTGTTTGATTAAGATAGATGCCAAAATGAAGGTGTGGGCCAGTGGCCCTACCTGTTTGGCCAATAGTGCCTATGACATCACCTTGTCCAACATACTCTCCAGGAGTGATGAAGCGTTCGGTCATATGAATATAAACACTAATTAGTCCTTGACCATGGTCAATAAACACAGTGTTACCATTAAAGAAGTATTCATCACTGATAACGACTCTCCCGCTAGCTGCCGCCTTAATGGGGCTGCCAATTTCTCCAGCATAATCCAGTCCAGTATGTGGGCGTCTAGCCTGGCCATTATAAAAGCGTTTAAATCCAAAAGGGCTGGTGGTTATGCCAGGCACAGGTCGAATAAATTTTGTATTATTAAACGTCTGATTGGTGAAAGTCTTACGCGCCTTAGATAATATTGGTCGTTCTTGCTTAATTCTATCCATGTGAGCAAGATTAGGGTTGACGTACTTTTTCTTTTTTCCTGTCAAGGTTATATGCTGCTCCTGATAGGCATGATCTTGAACATTAAACGGTATTGTTTGTTTAGCTAAATCTTTCACAATGAGTTGTTTTTCACCAACTTTGACCAATAATGGAATGCCTACTAGTGCTTGCCAATGAGTGTTGTCTAGCTGTTGAATATAGACAGGAGCATTACTGTAAAAAGCCTTTGGGTTGGCGTAATTTGTATAAAAATCCACTACTGCAATACCACCAGGGACAGGGGTATTGATAACACTAAGGTTTGCCACTACACTGAATGGCAGGAATAAAAGTAGGAGTAATTTATTTTTTATCAATTTTTTCTACCTTGGAGTGGATAATTCCGTCAACCAGTTGGGTGGTAATTGTATGATTGGTGTTAATATTGCTGACTGATGTTAACACTTTGTCTTCTGCAGTTGTGGTAATACTATAACCTCTGGAAAGAGTACTTAGTGGGGATAAGTGCCCAAGTGCGTTAGCATGATTAGCCAAGATGTTTTGATAGTGGTTGATGATCTGTTGACTTACCTTGATAAGTCGATCGTTCAATAGTAACAAAACACTAGTATGATGATCCATCATTCGATTGATTTGTTGATTCAATTGATTCATTGATAATTTATTAAGTGCCATAGAATGCTGTATATGCTCTTTAGGCGAGTGTTGTTTAAGAATAGCAAACAATGTTTCCAGTCTTGACTCATAATGATTAACACTCAGAGAAACGTTTGAAGTTAATCGGTGAGTTAAATAATCCAATTGTTGAGATAGATAGTAAACAGTCTTATCAGGTGAAGGAATTCTGAGTCTTAATTGATCTAAATGAACTTGTTTATGTTGGTGGTTTTGTATGGTGTAACGCTGTAATTGATCTGATAATTTTACTAAATGTGAAAGCAACTCCAGGCGATCAGGCGTGGCTATCATGGCTGCAGCACTTGGAGTGGGTGCCCGAACATCTGCTACAAAATCAGCAATCGTGGTGTCAGTTTCATGGCCAACACCACTAATAATTGGGGTTTTTACATTAAAAATAATACGCGCTAAGGATTCTTCATTAAAAGACCATAAATCTTCTAATGAGCCACCACCACGCGCTAAAATTAATACATCACATCGGTTAGAATCATCTGCCGCTTGCAAGGCTTGAGAAATTTTATACGCTGATCCGACGCCTTGTACTTGGGTATCAAATAGTAAAATTTCAGCAAACGGGTAACGCTTATGCAAAACCTTAATAATATCTTGAATAACGGCTCCTGTCGAAGAGGAAATGACACCAATCGTGTTTACCACAGTTGGTAAAGTTTTTTTATGTGTCGAGTCAAATAGACCCTCTTCGGACAGTTTGTTTTTTAATTGCTCAAAGGCGAGATTAAGATTGCCAATGCCAACAGGCTCAACATGTTGAATAATCAATTGAAAATCACCACGAGCTGTATATAAGGTTGGTGAAGCGCGAACTAAGACTTCTAGTCCGTTTTCTGGATTAAATTTAATATTGCGTTGATTTAGTCGAAATAGGGCGCAACGAACCTGGGTTTTTTTATCTTTTAGAGAAAAATACCAATGTCCAGAAGCAGGACGTGCTAAATTCGAAATCTCACCCTGCATCCAACAGCTAGGAATGTTGTCTTCAATGGTCTGATTGCATAACGATAAAAAGTCAGATACTGTATAGATTTCATCTAAATTGAACATAGTTTATTGTTTAAGTAGAGCAAATACAGCGCCACTACCACCATCTTTATTAGGACAAGAGTTAAATGCTATTACTTGTGGATGTTGCCTTAAGAAGCTCACCACCTGGGTTTTTAAAATACTCATGCCATTTTCTGAATGATAACCCTTGCCATGAATAATATGTATGAATTCTGCATGTTGGTGATGATAGATAAACTGACTCATCGATTCACAAGCTTCAACAACGGTCTGACCATGTAAATCTAGTGTTGGTGCATAATCAATATTACCACGTTTCATTTTTTTGATGATTTTAGGCGAGAGTCCATTCTGGGCATGGCTAACAACTTCAGAGCCATTTAAGCGTGCTTCGGTAATATAGCTATAAGCAATAAATGCAGTGTGTTTGGTTTTTTTATTAGCGTGATTATCGCCATCTTTATCAATCGGAACGTTTGCATTGACACTGGCTCTAAATAATTGCTTATCCTCGTTGTTAATCATGTTTTTTTATGCATTAAAAAAGCCCTCAAATGAGGGCTTTATTATAGCAATGTTAACGCTGTGTTTTACAAAGCTTTAATTTGAGCATTTAAGCGAGCCTTCTTTCTTGCTGCTTGGTTTTTATGCATAAGGCCTTTATTGACTGCCTGGTCAATCATTTTCTGCATAGCACCAAAACCACCTTGAGCTTCTTCTTTGTTGCCAGCTTCTAATGCGTAAGTTACTTTCTTAATAAAGGTGCGAACTTTAGCGCGAATTTGTGAATTGTGCTTGTTGCGTTTAGTTGCTTGTCTTGCGCGTTTTTTTGAACCTGCTGAATTAGCCATCTTGATATATAAGTGTTAAATATTTAAAGGCGTAATTATAAAGTCTTAGTGAGTAAAAGTCTAGTATCAATTCAAAATTTAATTGCACTTATTATGATTTAATCTTTAACCAAATAAATAGGCTTATCAAGCACCTCAATTGCCTTTAACATTTTTTGTTTATTGAAAATTAAATGCCAAGTTTTTCCTCCCTGAGATTTCCATAATGATACAGCACGTATACCAGATAATAAAAGTGCCCTAATATGATTGGCAGTACGTTGATTGGTCAAATGCACTTGCTCTCCTTTAACCATAATTCTTGGATTAAGTTCGCCTAGAGTGTTCTTGTATAACTCGCCTAATCTAGCAATGGAATTGCTGTGTGTAATTTCAAAGAATTCTTGTTTATTTAATGCACTAATCTCGGCTGTAATTGTATCTAGCAAATCGGGGTTTTTCATTAATTTCTTTTCAAGGTTGATCAGTGACAATGCATAAAGAACAATCGTTTGAATGGATTTAGTTTGCTTGCTTAAAGCCACTCTTAAGGTTGTCATGCCAATAGATAGCTTGGCTTTAGAGTCAAATACATCACTGACACGTACACTAGTAGCAACAATGCTTGCTAAACTTGCATTGGAGCCGTCTACATCGCAACTACCACTTGAGGCAAGTTGATCTACTAATGCAGCACTTTGCAAGATGCTCGCAAGCGCCAAAGTTTGGTTTTTTAGTTTATTCATTATTCCTATGCTCGATAATAGCGCCACCTAAACAAACATCATCTTGATAAAAGACAATCGATTGTCCTGGTGTTACCGCCCTTTGCGGCTCTTTAAAGATTACTTTGACTGAATCAGTAATAGCATTAATTGTACATTCTTGTGATGCTTGACGATAGCGGATCTTAGCCTGACAAACTAAGGGTAAAGTGGGTTGTGTACCAATCCAGTGTAATTTGGATGTTGTGAGGGCGTTATGATATAGAAGAGGATGATCGCCTTGAACAACTAGAAGTTCGTTTGTGTTAATGCGCTTGTCGGCCACAAACCAAGGTTTTGGAGAGTTGCTGAAACCCCCACCAATCTCCAAGCCTTTTCTTTGGCCAATGGTGTAGAAAGCTAAACCTTGATGGTGCTTAATAAACTGTCCGTTTTCATCAACAATATTACCTTGCTGTTTGGGTAAGTAAGTCTGTAAAAATTCAGAAAAATTGCGCTCACCAATAAAACATATCCCTGTTGAATCCTTTTTATCTGCGGTAATTAAGCCGTTATTGTTCGCAATTTCTCGGACACGAGTTTTGCTAATCTCACCTAAAGGAAATAAACTTTTACTTAATTGAAGTTGACCAAGTAGATATAGAAAGTAGCTTTGATCCTTGTTATGATCTAGACCAGTTCTAAGTTGATAACTGTCATCGAAATTGGTAATTCTTGCATAATGTCCAGTAGCAATTTTATCCGCCCCGAGTGAAAGTGCATGATCAAGAAATACTTTAAATTTTATTTTTTGATTACACAATACATCTGGGTTGGGCGTTCTACCTTTTTTGTGCTCCTGAATAAAGTCTTCAAAGACATCATCCCAATAATCAGCCGAAAAGTTCTTGGTGTGTAGTTTTACACCCAACTTATCTGCCACTTTTTGGGCATCGGACAAGTCTTGTTCAGCTGTACAGTAACCATCATTGTCATCCTCATCCCAGTTTTTCATAAACAGGGCTTCTACTTCATAACCCTGTTCCAATAGCAAGAGCGTTGCAACTGAAGAGTCAACGCCGCCAGAAAGGCCGACAATGATTTTTTCTTGCTTATTCAAAGATTTCGTACGCCTGAACAATGCGCTGTACTAATTTGTGTCTAACGACATCTCTAGAATGAAAATGACAAAAAGAAATCTTTGATTCATTTTCTAAAACCTTCATTGCATGTAGCAACCCTGATTGATTAGGACGGGATAAATCAATTTGTGTAATGTCACCAGTGATCACCATTTTTGACCCGAAACCCATTCGTGTTAAGAACATTTTCATTTG
>NZ_JAQWSS010000054.1 GCF_029243085.1 Candidatus Thioglobus sp.
AAGCGCCCTCAAAGGTTTGGATGGCTTTTTGCGTGGCCTCAAGTAAAGTATCACTAGTTTCTAGGGTTTTATGGATGGCGTGGGCGATGACTTCAGTGTCAGTATCTGAGGTGAAGTTATAACCTTGTGCTTGCTGTTCAGCTTTTAATTCAAGAAAGTTTTCAATAATACCATTATGTACCACGCTCACCAACTGGTTGCAAATGTGTGGATGGGCATTGCGGCTTGATGGCTCGCCATGGGTAGCCCAGCGGGTATGGGCAATGCCAACGGTGCCGTCTAGCGGGATTTTTTTAGCATTAATGTTGTTTTCAAGATTAACAACTTTGCCGACGGCTCTGGCACGGTGTAGTTCGTTATCCGCTGATAACACCACCACACCAGCAGAATCATAGCCGCGATATTCTAAGCGTTTAAGACCTTCAACCAATACTGAGGTGATGTTTTTTTTACAAATTCCGCCGACGATTCCGCACATAAGCTAATGAGTGATTAATATTGAATGAAATGTTAGTTGAATTATAGCCAGCAATGAACACTATATGAGTGATATATGTCTTAAACTGCCACAACTTCACCCTGGTCAAGAGTGATGGCTTGTTGTTGACCAATCAACTTTAAAAGTACCGTTATTCTATCGTTGCTATTGTAGTTTTGAAAGATGGCCTGCTGGCCTTTAAATGCACCCGTTTGGATTTCAAGATGATCACCTTTTTGATGTGAACAAATGTTGATCAATGCTTCAATGGTCTGTTGCTGCTGGATCTTAATCATATTGATAATTTGATTTGACACGGTAGCAAAGTTTAAGCCAAATCTGACAAAGTTGGCTACCCCTTTGGTAGAGCGAATAGGTGTCCAATTTTGCTTTTTATCATCAAGCTCAATAAACAAATAGCCTGGAAATAATGGCGTGGTTTTATTTTTTATAACCGCTTTAGGAAAAAATACATTAAAACCCTGGTTGCTCAGATTTTGAGTGGCTATTGCCTCTTGTTGTGGCTTAGTCTTGATTAGGTAGTAGTTTTTCATATGAGTGTCATTATAAACTGTTAAATTGACATTTTTTTTACATTTATGAAAGATTTTTAGTAGGTAGCTAATAATGGGATAATATCAATAATGAAAATTGACCTACATAACCACTCTTATTATTCTGACGGTGTTTTGTCACCCAGTGAAGTGGTTCGTCTTACCAAAGAGAGTAAATAAGCACTACTCTATTATAAGTAGACATGCATGATACAATTAATCCATTATTTGTATCATAATATGATATTATTATAATTCTAATCATCTCATTAATAAGATAAGAAATATGTGGATATGGCAACATGGTAATTGGCCGAACCTTGAATACGATGCTGAGACAGTCATGCTTGCACTGTCCGATGCAATCAGCCATGTTTCTCCATTAATGCTGTTGGCCAATGAGCTGGATCAAGATAAGAAATTGGCACTAGAGTCTAAATCATTACTAGATGAAGCATTATCAAGTGCAAAAATTGAAGGAGAAATTCTAGATCGTGACTCTGTAAGATCAAGCATTGCCAATCGACTAGGCATTGGTAAAGTGGGGAAAATGTCTAGAAATTCTACAGCCTTTATTGATGTTTTGCTTGAATCCGTTAGAAGCTCGTCAAGCGTCTTAACCAAACAGGATTTGTTTAAATGGCATGGTATGATGTTTCTTGACAAACCAATTCTTGATGATTTGATTATTGGCGATTATCGCAAGTCGCAAATGAAAGTGGTTTCAGGCAGATATGGGAAAGAGCGAGTTCATTTCGAGGCGCCTTGTCTGGACTATCAATGTGTTAGTGATGAAATGAATGTTTTTCTAAATTGGCTGAAATCTGACAATATAGAGTCTGGCTATATTAAAGCCGCTATTGCAAAGTTCTACTTTGTAACCATTCATCCATTTGATGATGGCAATGGGCGTTTTTCTAGAATGATTGCTGAGCGCTGCCTTGCTGATGCGGAAAATACCAATATTAGGCTTTATTCATTATCCACCGAGATGGAAAAAAATAAAAATGAATACTATGAAGTTTTAGAGAGATGTCAAAAGGGTGAGTTAGATATTACTCAATGGATTGTATGGTTTTTAGAGCAAGTAAAACT
>NZ_JAQWSS010000059.1 GCF_029243085.1 Candidatus Thioglobus sp.
CTAAATCAGGGCGCATAGCCTTGAGTTGTACAATACGTCGCATAGAGCAAGTTCCGACCTTGGCACCTTGGGGTAGAGCGTCAATACTGTCAAAATCATTAGAAACAAATGCATCAAATGGATTTTCACGCTCTAAAATAGCGCCTAATTCAAACCCTTGAGGAATCTTATACGGCACATCTTTCATAGAATGCACTGCAATATCAGCTTCACCCTCCATCATTCCAATCTCTAGCTCTTTAATAAAGAGACCTTTTCCACCAATTTTAGATAATGGTGAATTTAAGATTTGATCGCCCTTGGTAGTCATTTTAACTAGTTCAATAGTCAATCCAGGATGTAGCGCCTCCAATCTAGACTTGACATGCTCTGCTTGCCAAAGTGCTAACGGAGATTTTCGAGTTGCAATTTTTAGGGTTTTATTCATGTTTCAAGTAGTTTGTATTAAAATAGTGCCAATGTTTAGATTTTATCTATTAATTGCTGTTTTTTTGTCGAATTTTGCCTTAGCGCAAGAGCTTACTTTGCCGCCTGCAAAAAACTTCTTTCTTGATTCACAAAAAGTTTGGAAAAAACAAACGCCTATTTTAATAATGTTTTCCATCCCTGGCTGTGGATATTGCAAAATAATCAAAGAAGAAGTAATCGGGCCGATGGCTGAGATGGAAGAATATCAAAATAAGATCATCATTCGTCATATTAATGCTGGTAGCTTTGATGAAATTCGCAATTTCTACAATACAGAAGTCTCTCAGAATGAGTTTTCTTTTCAAAATGCAATAAACTTTTTTCCAACAGTTCTGCTAGTTGATCAATACGGTGTTCCGCTTGAAAAAGTAATTGGCGTCGCCAATGAAGACTATTACTGGACAGATTTAGACGGGTTGATTGAATCTGCAACCATTAAATTAACAAACAAAATGAAGGCAAAATTATGAGTGAACAAACCAACCAATCTTGGGGTGGCCGTTTTAGTGAACCGACAGACGAATTCGTCAAAATCTTTGGCGCTTCTGTCTTTTTTGACAAAATTTTAGCACCTTATGATATTGCTGGCTCTAAGGCACATGCTACTATGTTGCAAGAAGTCGGCCTATTAACAGAAGATGAAAAAAATCAAATTCTAACGGGTTTGGATCAAATCCTGATGGAGATTGATGCGGGTGAATTTGAATGGTCTGTGGCCCTAGAAGATGTACATATGAACGTCGAATCACGCTTAACTCAATTAATTGGCAATGCTGGAAAAAAACTTCATACAGGTCGTTCTCGCAATGATCAAGTTGCTACCGATATACGTCTTTATTTACGTGACCAAGTTGACGATATCCTGACTGAAATCAATCGATTACAATCCGCTTTATTGGATTTAGCAGAACAAGAGGCAAGTACTATTTTACCTGGCTTTACTCATCTTCAGGCGGCGCAACCAGTAAGCTTTGGCCATCATATGATGGCTTATTTTGAAATGTTAACCCGCGATGCTGAACGCTTAGTTGACGCCAGAAAGCGTATGAATTCTATGCCATTAGGATCTGCAGCCTTAGCGGGTACTACTTACCCAATTAACCGAGAACGTACTGCGGAACTATTAGGCTTTGAGCGCATTTGCTTAAATTCTTTAGATGGGGTGAGCGACCGAGATTTTGCCATTGAATTCTTATCAGCTGCCAGCATGATTATGATGCACTTATCACGTTTTTCTGAAGAGTTAATTTTATGGTCAAGTGCACAATTCAACTTTATAGAACTACCAGATAGCTTCTGTACAGGTTCTTCCATTATGCCACAAAAGAAAAATCCAGATGTACCTGAGCTAGTTCGTGGAAAAACCGGGCGAGTCTATGGCAATCTAACTTCTATGTTGACTATTATGAAATCTCAGCCTTTGGCTTATAATAAAGACAACCAAGAGGATAAAGAACCATTGTTTGATACAGTAGATACACTTAAAGCTTGTTTGCGTGTGTTTGCCGATATGGTGCCTACCATCGAAGCGCAACGTGACACCATGTACAATTCAACCAAAAAAGGCTATACCACAGCAACGGATTTAGCAGATTATTTAGTGAATAAAGGCTTGCCTTTTAGAGATGCACATGAGGTAGTTGGCAAATCGGTTTCTTATGGTATTGAGCACCAAAAAGACTTGGCAGAACTTAGCTTAGCAGAGCTTCAAGCCTTTGATGATCGTATTGAGAACGATGTTTTTGATATTCTATCACTAGAGGGCTCTTTGTGTGCACGTGATCATTTAGGTGCAACCTCGCCCAATCAAGTTAAACAAGCAATCAAAACTGCTAGAAAGAATCTTAAATAATGAGAGTGATTTTTGCAGGTACGCCTGAATTTTCTGTTGGCGTGCTTGAAGCATTATCAGGCGCTGGTCATGAAATTGTTGGTGTCTATTGCCAGCCAGATCGCCCTAAAGGACGTGGTCGCGTACTCACTGCTTGCCCGGTCAAAGACAAAGCATTAGAACACGATCTTCCCATCTTTCAACCTGAGAGCTTAAAAGATGAAACTGAACAACAAGTCTTGGCCGATCTTAATGCAGATGTCATGGTGGTGGTAGCCTACGGACAACTCTTGCCTAAAGTTATACTAGAAACCCCTAAACACGGCTGTCTTAACATACACGCATCACTCTTACCACGCTGGCGTGGTGCAGCCCCTATTCAGCGGGCTATTATTGCTGGTGACAAACAAACTGGTATTGGCATCATGCAAATGAACGAAGGTCTTGACACAGGTGATATTTTGCTCGAAAAGACTTGTGACATTTTGGACTCTGATACTGCACAATCATTACACGACAAGTTGGCCAATCTAGGCTCTCAAGGGATCGTTGAAGCACTTAATAATATTGACCAACTATTACCTTCTATTCAAAATGCAGCTGGTATTACTTATGCCAAAAAACTAAACAAGGAAGAGGCTTGGATTGATTGGAACAAATCAGCAATAGAAATTAACCAACAAATTAGGGCTTTTAACCCCTACCCTATTGCACAAACCAATGCTAGTAGTGATAAATTTGATTCTAAAGTATTGCGTATTTTATCTGCAACTGTTATTGAAACGAATACTAATAAAAACCCTGGGGAGGTTATTAGCTGCACTAAAGGGGAATGCACTATTGCTACTGGCAATGGAGTGTTGAGTTTGGATGCGGTTCAGTTAGCAGGGAAAAAAGCGCTTAATATTAAAGATTTTACCAATGCTAATCAATTGACAAGCCTCAAGTAATTACTCAACCCTTCTAAGAGTGTACAAATACATTAATAAAAATTGACTTTATATACATTTTACATATTCTTACTGCCCACAAATCCAATCTGCCTCCAGGCTTCATAGGCAACAATCGAAACACAATTAGCGAGATTTAGACTGCGAGAGCCGTCTTGCATTGGCAAAGAAACTCTATTGAATTGATTAGCCACATCCTCTGGTAGGCCTTTAGTTTCAGGACCAAACAAAAACGAATCTCCTGATTGGTACACTTCATCAGTGTATTTTTTATTAGAGCCTGTCTCTACTGCAAAAATCCTTTCCGGTTTAGCTCTAGCTATATAGTCTTGTAAATTTTCATACTCAGTGACGTTAGCAAGCTCTTTGTAATCAAGTCCTGCCCTCTTTAGACGCTTATCAGTAATTTCAAAACCAAATGGTTTGATTAAATGTAGACTGCATCCCATATTAGCTGATAGGCGAATCAAACTACCGGTATTGTTTGGAATTTCTGGCTCAAATAATACTAAATTTAACATAATATTTTATTTTTGTACTTGAATATAGCAATATCATCCCATAGATAGATGGTAACTTAAACAAAAACAATGAATAAAATCAATGAATATTGAAAAATTAACTTCTCAATTTCAACAAGATCTAGGAACTGCACAAACGATTGCAATTAAGAACAATCACAGTGCAATTGAAGGTCTTCATGTGCTTAGCGCTATGCTTAGCAATAACAACTCAAGTGTTAGCAATATACTAAAAGCTATCAATATTAAGACGACATCCCTAACTGATAAAGTCGATTTGAATATTAACAATTTACCAGTTGTGAATAACGCCAATAGTGATATTGGAATTTCCCAAAATCTATTGCGTTTATTAACTTCAGCTGAAAAAATAGCCACAGAAAAAGGTGATAGTTACCTGTCTACAGAGCTATTTTTGCTAGCAATCATTCAAGGTAATGATTCAACGACACAACTATTAAAAGAAGCTGGTGTTAACGAGCAATCATTAACGCAAGCCATTGAAACTCTTAGAGGAGGACAAAACGTGAACGAACAAAATGCAGAAACACAACGAGATGCGTTAAACAAATACACCCAAGATATAACAGAACTTGCAACCCAGGGTAAGCTTGATCCAGTGATTGGTCGTGACGGAGAGATTCGTCGTGCGATTCAAGTATTGCAACGTCGTACCAAAAACAACCCAGTGCTTATTGGTGAGCCAGGTGTTGGTAAAACCGCCATTGCAGAGGGTTTAGCACAACGCATTATTAACAATGAAGTGCCAGAGGGCATTAAAGGTAAACGCCTACTCTCTTTAGATATGGCAGCGTTAGTTGCGGGCGCAAAATACAAAGGCGAATTTGAAGAAAGAATGAAAGCTGTACTGAAAGAACTTGAAGCAGAAAACGGCCAAGTAATATTATTTATTGATGAATTGCACACAATGATGGGTGCAGGCAAAGGTGAAGGATCTATGGATGCTGGAAACATGCTCAAGCCTGCATTGGCACGAGGCGATCTACACTGTATGGGAGCAACAACATTAGATGAATATAGACAGTATATTGAAAAAGACTCTGCCATGGAACGTCGGTTCCAAAAAGTGTTAGTTGACGAGCCTACTGAAGAAGACACTGTTGCCATCTTACGTGGTTTAAAAGAAAAATATGAAGTACACCATGGTGTAGAAGTAACCGATCCGGCAATTATTGCGGCGGTTACCTATTCAATGCGCTATATCACTGATCGCCAACTACCAGATAAAGCGATTGACCTTATTGATGAAGCGGCATCTCAAATTCGTATGGAGATCGACTCAAAACCAGAATCCATGGATAAGCTTGATCGCAAACTTGTTCAATTAAAAATTGAACGCATGGCGCTTAAAAAAGAAAAAGACAAGGCTTCTAAAGAGCGCCTTAAAGAATTGGTATCAGTGATAGAAAATCTAGAAAAAGAGAATGCTGATTTGGAAGAAATCTGGAAGAAAGAAAAATCTCAGGTACAAGGCGCCCATCATTTAAAAGAAGAATTAGAACGAGCAAAAGCCGAACTAGAAGCCGCGTCTCGTAATAACAATCTTGCAAAAATGAGTGAACTTCAATACGGAAGAATTCCAGAATTAGAGGCCAAAATTCATCAAGTAGAGTCTGCTGACACACAGGAAATGACCCTACTACGCAATAAAGTTACAGAGTCTGAGATTGCTGAAATTGTCGCTCGCTGGACTGGAATTCCAGTAGATAAAATGATGGAAGGTGAAAAAGATAAACTCTTACAAATGGAATCCATTATTCAGAAGCGCTTAGTAGGTCAAGACCAGGCCGTAGAAGTTATATCTAATGCAGTACGTCGCTCACGCGCCGGCTTGTCTGATCCAAATCGTCCTGATGGCTCGTTTATGTTTATGGGTCCAACAGGTGTCGGTAAAACCGAACTTACTAAAGCTTTGGCAGACTTTTTATTTGATACCGAGCAAGCCATTGTTCGTGTCGATATGAGTGAATTTATGGAAAAGCATTCAGTTTCAAGATTAATTGGCGCTCCTCCAGGTTATGTTGGCTATGAGCAAGGTGGCGTACTAACAGAGGCTGTGCGTCGCAAGCCTTATTCAATTATCTTACTGGATGAAGTTGAAAAGGCCCACCCAGATGTATTTAACATTCTTCTGCAAGTGCTTGACGACGGAAGGTTGACTGATGGCCAGGGTCGTACGGTTGATTTCAAAAATACAGTTATTATTATGACATCAAACCTAGGATCTCATCTTATCCAAGAAAATCCAGGTAAAGATGTGTCAAATCAATTAACTCAGCTTGTTGGTGAACACTTCAGACCTGAATTTGTTAATCGTATTGATGAAATTGTTACCTTTAACCCTCTTGGAAAAGATCAAATTAAGGGTATCGCCAAAATACAAATTGGAATCTTATCATCTCGATTGGCTGACCTCAATCTTAAACTTGAATTAAGCAATGAAGCAATGAGTATAATTGTTGACCAAGGGTATGATCCTATATTTGGCGCAAGACCGCTTAAGCGTACGATTCAACAATTGTTAGAAAATCCTCTTTCTCAGAAAATTCTAGCAGGGGAATTCATTCCTGGATCTGTGATTAAAGTTGATCATGTTAATGAAAAATTGGTATTTTCTTAGACGCTTCACAATATTAGATAGAGATTGATATAATCAATCCTAATGGAAGATTATCTAAAAATTATCAGAAACGGCTTATGGACCAATAATCAAGCGCTTGTTGCATTGCTTGGTTTATGCCCTTTGTTGGCTGTTACTAATAATATTGTCAATGCAATCGGTTTAGGTTTAGCTACTACGTTTGTCTTGGTCGCTTCAAATACAACAGTCTCAATCTTTCGTAATCAAATTCGAAAAGAAGTTCGCATTCCTATTTTTGTACTACTAATTGCATCATTCGTCACCATTGTAGAACTGCTGATGCAGTCATATTTTTATGACTTATATTTGATTTTAGGTATCTTCGTGCCTCTGATTGTAACAAATTGTGCAATTCTGGCCAGAGCTGAGGCTTACGCGAGTAAAAATAGCTGGG
>NZ_JAQWSS010000068.1 GCF_029243085.1 Candidatus Thioglobus sp.
ATCGTAGGGTTGTTTTCTGATTTTGGCATAGTAAAAGCCATCAAATTCATGATTGGGTAATTGCTGTTTGCCAATGGTAGACTCAATACCCCAATCTAGATCAATCTTGATTTCTTCAGCGTCTTGATGCAATTCTAAAAAATGAATAATTTGCCCTTCATTTTCAGCTTTTAAAATCGAACAGGTGGCATATAGTAGCGTACCACCGGGTTTTAGCATTTGCCAAAGATTGGCTAGTATTTGCGCTTGAAGTTTAACCAGGTTAACGATATCTTTAGGTTTTCTCAGAAGTTTAATGTCAGGATGTCTGCGAATAACGCCAGTGGCTGAGCAGGGGGCGTCCAGTAGAATTTTGTCAAACAATTGACCATCCCACCAGTCTTGTTGCTGGGCATTGCCTTGGATAATTTCTATATTATTGATTGAAAATCTTTGTGCGTTTTGTTTAATGCGCTCTAAGCGCTCTAAGTCGCTATCGATAGCCATTATCGCTGCATTGGGCGCTAGTTCATGTAAATGTGTGGTTTTCCCTCCAGGCGCACTACAAGCGTCAAGCACGCGATCCTGGTCATTTGGTGCTAGCAAGTGTGCCGCCAATTGAGCCGATCCATCTTGAACATAACATGATCCGATTTCAAAATCAGGTAAGTCATAAACGCTAATTGGATTGTCTAGCACTAGAGCCTGAGGCGAAATATTAAGTGTTTGACTGGCAACGCCCACTTCGGATAATTGTTGCTGGTAATTAACAGTCGAACATTTCGGATGGACACGAATGGTCATTGGCGCTTGAATGTTATTCTGTTTGAAAATCTGCTCAAAATTATCAGGGTAATTTTGCTTGATTTTTTTAACCATCCAAGTTGGGTGAGAGTAGTGAATTTGGTTTAGGAGTATATCTTTATCTCGGTCAATTTGCCTAAGTATGGCATTAACCAAGCCTTTAGCCCAGGATTTATCAAGCAAATTTGCCACATCAACCGTTTCATAAATACTGGCATGAATAGCAACTTTGGAATATAAAACTTGATAAGCACCCAAAAGCATGAGACAGTGAATGTCTAAATCTTCTTTTTCTAAAGAATGATCAAGTAGATTGGTGACAATATCATTTAATTGATGATAAAAACGTATCGTACCGAATGTCAAAGATTTAGCCAAAGCATCATCTTGCTGTGGGTAAACAAAGGCAGATAGCGATTTTTTTTCCAGAACAACCGAGCAGATTGCCTCTAAGGCGACTAACCTTGTGTTGTTAGTAGCCAAGTGTTGTTTGAATTTTTCTTAACAGTTTGTCCGCGGGCAAATAGCCTGGTAAGTGTGTACCATCAGATAAAAAGATGGCCGGTGTACCGGTGACACCCAATTTTTTAGAGATAGCCAACTGGCTAGTGACAGGATTGTCACACTTAGGGATGTCTGCAATAACACCTAAATCATTATAGTCATCCATGGCCTGCTTGCGATCAACTGCACACCAAATTTTTTGCATTTTTCCTTGGGCTCTAGGATGTAGCGAGGCTAATGGCGCGGCAAGATATTTAACTGTAATGCCCAGATCGTTCATTCTAGAGATGTTGTTATGTAAGCGTTTACAGAACGGACAGTCTACATCAGTAAACACATGAACTTGATACTGTTCATCTTTGGCCGGGTAGATAATCTTGTCACTGTCATTAATATTGTTAATCATGGCAAGCTTAAGGTTTTTAACTTTGTTGCTTTTGGCGATTAAGCTTCGAGTGGTTAAATTGACCACATCACCCTGAATTAAGTATTTGCCATTTTCAGATACTAACATCGAATCAATGGGATCGTAGGTGATTACTTCATAAACCCCTTCGAATGGTGAAGCAGTGATATCTTTTTTGTCAATCTCGCCAAAAAAGCGGCTTAAGTTTTGAATAACATCGTCTTTATCGGCGGATGCACTAGTAGACAATAAAATAATTGTTAAAAATAAAGATTTAATCATAATTAAAAGATGGTTTAAAAATGAATAAATTTTACCTTTTTAGGTAGAATATCGGCATTATATTTTTTACTTGGGAAATAGCATGGAATTTTCATTAATTGACACTACCGTTCAAAGTTTTGATGGCGACTGTGTAGTTATTTTTACTAATTTGGACACGACTGTTAATGATAATAATGTTCAGCAGTTAATTGATTTGAATAACTTTGAATCTAAGCCTGGATCAACTTTATTACTTAACTTGGTGGGCGGATTTAAAGCTAAACAATTAGTTGTAGTGGGTATAGGAAAAGCACCTAATACAGCAAAAAACTACATTAAAGCATTAACTGCAGCAAGCAGTGTATTGAATACAATCAAATCCAAGAGTGTCATGATCGAAGCAGTCGAGATTAATGACTTTGATGAGCAATGGTCACATAGAGTGGCCGCGCGAGTATTGCAAAATGCCAATTACGGAATCCAACAAGTAGGTGTAGATGAAAAAGTAGAGATTATTGAAAATATTGCTATTCAGTCTAGCCAGGACAATACTCATGAACTGCTACAAGGGCAGGCGATTGCTAATGGCATGTCATTAACACGCCATTTAGGTGATCTGCCATCAAATATTTGTACGCCAACTTACTTGGCGCAAACAGCGCAAGATTTGGCAGATGAGTTTAATCTTGCGTGTGAGGTATTAGAAGAGGCTGATATGGCAGCACTTGGTATGGGTTCTTTACTATCTGTTTCCAAAGGCTCTATTGAGCCGCCAAAGTTGATTAGTTTAAGTTATCGAGGTAATGGCGATGCTAAGCCGATTGTTTTGGTTGGTAAGGGTGTTACGTTTGATAGTGGTGGTATTTCACTTAAGCCAGGTGCAGGTATGGATGAAATGAAATACGACATGTGTGGCGCTGCTTCAGTATTAGGTGCTATGCGCGCCATTGCACAAATTCAGCCCAAAATTAATTTAACCATTGTAGTGCCAGCAGTTGAAAATATGCCAGCACATAATGCATCAAAGCCAGGTGATGTGGTGACCAGTATGTCAGGTCAAACCATTGAGATTTTAAATACTGATGCAGAGGGACGCTTGATTTTGTGTGACGCGTTAACCTATGTTGAAAAATTTAACCCTGAAGTAGTGATTGATACAGCAACTTTAACCGGCGCTGTGATTGTTGCTTTGGGCAAACATCATTGTGGCCTAATGGCAAACGATCAAGAATTGGCTGATGATATTCTTACCGCAGGTAAGACGTCTTTGGATACTGCCTGGCAACTGCCACTTGATGATGAATATGATGAGTTGTTGAAGTCAAATTTTGCTGACATGGGTAATATTGGTGGACGTGAAGCAGGTACAGTAACAGCCGCTTGCTTCTTGTCAAGATATACCAAAGACTACCGTTGGGCGCATTTAGATATTGCTGGTACAGCTTGGGTAAGTGGTGCGAAGAAGGGTGCCACTGGCCGTCCAGTGCCGTTATTAACACAATATGTTTTAGATCAAATTAATTAAGGAAAAATTTATGTCAAGTTTTGAAAATGTAACCGTTGTAAAAGCAGCAAATATTTACTTTGAAGGTAAGGTAACTTCACGTGTAGTAGAGTTTGCTGATGGCTCGAAAAAAACTTTAGGCATTATGATGCCAGGTGATTACGAATTTGGTACCGATGACAATGAGCTTATGGAAATTCAAGCAGGTGAGATGGATGTACTATTGCCTGGCGCAAGCGATTGGCAAACGTTCACTAAAGGCACATCATTTGAAGTGCCAAAAGATTCAAGTTTTAAATTAAAGGTGAAAGAGGTAACGGATTATTGTTGTTCGTATTACTAACGCCTATCAAGCCAAACACCTAGACCCTGAGCGCAAATTTCCAAGTCACCCTTAAACAATTTGATTTGTTGCGTTTTATCGAAGGTGACACCATGTTCATAAGCGATTTCTAATAGATAGGCAAGCAGCGCTTCTTTAATGACTTTGTGTCGATTATTATCGTCTTTGTGTCGATTAGCAATCTGAGTAAAACCATTGATATGCTGTTTAAGCATGTTGGCAGACTGTTGAGTAAATTTAATTTGGTTGAAATGCGTCAAATAAGCACTTTTTGGCTTGAGTGTCATTAGCTTGTCAATGGTCTCAATCCAAGCTTCAGGATCAAATTGGATAGGAGTGGTTGGTGGAAAAATCAAGCATCC
>NZ_JAQWSS010000111.1 GCF_029243085.1 Candidatus Thioglobus sp.
TCTTATGGATCAAATCAGCATACGTGGCGCTCGCGTTCATAACTTAAAAAATATCGATATTAATATTCCTAGAAATAAGCTGGTAGTTATTACCGGATTATCAGGCTCAGGCAAATCATCGTTAGCGTTTGACACGATTTATGCAGAAGGTCAAAGACGCTATGTTGAATCTTTATCAGCTTACGCCAGGCAATTTCTATCATTGATGGAAAAGCCAGATGTAGACCATATTGAAGGCTTGTCTCCTGCGATTTCTATCGAACAAAAGGCTACCTCGCATAATCCACGTTCTACAGTGGGCACTATTACCGAGATTTATGATTATTTAAGATTGTTATTTGCACGAGCAGGTATTCCAAAATGTCCTGAGCATGAAGTTGACCTACAGTCGCAAACCGTCTCTCAGATGGTGGATGACATAACTTCACTACCTGAAGGTGAAAAAATCATGTTATTAGCACCCATTGTGCAAAATCGCAAAGGCAGTCATAAAAAATTATTAGAGGAGTTGTCACATCAGGGTTTTTTACGGGCACGTGTTGATGGTGAGATTGTCTATTTAGATGAAATGGATGAGCTTAATGGTAAGACTCATCACACTATTGAAATCGTTATCGATCGACTTAAGATTCGTGAAGATATTACATCACGCCTGTCAGAGTCTTTAGAAACGGCACTCAATTTAAGTAGTGGCCTGGTACGGGTTGCACCAATGGGTGAGGATTCTAATTGGGATGAGTTGGTATTTTCTGCGAAATTCTCGTGCGTGCAGTGTGGCTACTCGCTGACCGAACTTGAGCCGCGACTGTTCTCTTTTAACAATCCTGTGGGCGCCTGCCCTACTTGTGATGGATTGGGCGTTAAAGATATGTTTGATGCGGAAAAGGTAGTGGCTAATCCGGGTCTTAGTTTGGCTGATGGCGCTATTTACGGCTGGGGTCGTTCCAATGCTTACTTTTATCAAGTGCTAATGCTGGTCGGCCAATATTATGGATTTGATATCGAAACAACCTATGAAGATTTAAGTGATGAGCATAAAAAAATTGTACTGTATGGTAGTGGAGAGGAAGAAATCGACTTCTCTAAGATCAAGGGTAGAAAAGGCTGGTCAAACAAGCCTAAGCCTTTTGAAGGTGTGATTCCTAGAATGATGCGACGCTATGAAGAGAGTGAAATTCGCTCAGTTCGTGAAGAGCTTTCTCGTTACGTGGTCAGTAAAGATTGTTTCGAGTGTGATGGTGATCGATTAAATGAATCCGCTAGAAACGTCTTTATTGGCGGACAAAATTTATCGCACATCACTAAATTGTCTATTGCCAATATCTATGAATTTCTTCAAGGGTTGGAGTTGCAAGGCTCTAGAGCGCAAATTGCTGACAAGATTCTGAAAGAGATTATTCAGCGTTTAGAATTTTTGATTAATGTCGGTCTAGAATATTTAAGTCTTGATCGTCGAGCAAATACCTTATCGGGCGGTGAGGCGCAGCGTATTCGCTTGGCTAGTCAAATTGGTGCAGGACTCATGGGTGTTTTGTATGTTTTGGATGAGCCTTCTATTGGACTGCATCAGCGTGACAATCAAAAGTTACTAAACACACTGACGTATTTACGCGATATTGGCAATACGGTGATTGTTGTAGAGCATGATGAAGATGCCATCAAACAAGCAGACTACGTTATTGATATTGGCCCAGGTGCTGGCATGCATGGTGGTGAAGTTATTGCGGCAGGAACGCCACAAGAGGTGGCTGACAACCCTAAATCATTAACTGGTGACTACATTAGTGGCAGACAAAGTATTGAAGTGCCAGCAGTGCGGAAAACGTCCGATCGTTGGATTAAAATTAAAGGCGCTAAAGGCAATAATCTAAATAATGTCGATTTGTCAATTCCTGTTGGTGTGCTGACTTGCGTTACTGGCGTATCTGGATCTGGAAAATCTACTTTAATAAATGAAACTTTATACGCCTTGGCTGCGCGAGAATTAAATCGTGCGCAAACAACCCCGGCTGAATTTGATTCAATAGAGGGCTTGGAAAATGTTGATAAAATTGTTAATATTGATCAAAGTCCAATCGGACGAACGCCACGTTCTAACCCGGCTACTTATACGGGTATTTTTTCACTTGTTAGAGATTTGTTCTCGCAAACACTTGAGGCGAGAACCCGAGGGTATAAGGCAGGACGTTTTAGCTTTAATGTTAAAGGTGGTCGTTGTGAAGCTTGTAAGGGTGATGGGCTAATTAAAGTAGAGATGCATTTTTTACCTGATATATACGTACCTTGTGATGTT
>NZ_JAQWSS010000006.1 GCF_029243085.1 Candidatus Thioglobus sp.
ACTTCTTGAAACCGGAATTAAGGTAATTGACTTAGTTTGTCCATTTGCTAAGGGTGGTAAAGTAGGTTTATTTGGTGGTGCCGGTGTTGGTAAAACCGTAAACATGATGGAGTTAATTCGTAATATCGCGATTGAGCACTCAGGTTATTCTGTATTTGCTGGTGTTGGTGAGCGTACTCGAGAGGGTAACGATTTCTACCATGAGATGAAAGAGTCTAACGTATTAGACAAGGTGTCATTAGTTTATGGTCAAATGAATGAGCCACCGGGTAACAGATTGCGTGTTGCTTTGACTGGTTTGACAATGGCAGAAGCTTTTCGTGACGAAGGTCGTGATGTTTTATTATTTATTGATAACATTTACCGTTACACACTTGCAGGTACGGAAGTGTCAGCATTGTTAGGTCGTATGCCTTCAGCGGTTGGTTACCAGCCGACACTTGCGTCTGAAATGGGTGCATTACAAGAGCGTATTACGTCTACCAAAAAAGGTTCAATTACTTCAATTCAAGCAGTATATGTTCCTGCTGATGATTTAACTGACCCTTCTCCTGCAACAACATTTGCTCACTTAGATGCAACAGTAGTATTGTCACGTCAAGTTGCTGAATTAGGTATCTACCCTGCGGTAGACCCATTAGATTCTACTTCACGTCAGCTTGATCCTTTAATTGTAGGTCAAGAGCATTATGATACTGCTCGCAGCGTTCAGGGTGTACTACAGCGTTACAAAGAATTAAAAGACATTATTGCGATTCTTGGTATGGATGAATTATCTGAAGAAGATAAGCAGGCTGTATCACGTGCTCGTAAAGTTCAGCGTTTCTTATCTCAGCCATTCTTTGTTGCTGAAGTGTTTACAGGCGCTGCTGGTAAGTATGTTTCTCTTAAGGATACCCTTGCAGGTTTTCAGGCAATTCTTAACGGCGAGCTTGATAATATTCCAGAGCAAGCGTTTTACATGACTGGAACAATTGATGAAGTTCGTGAAAGAGCTGCGGAGAAAGCTTAAATGACAATGATTCATGTTGATATTGTTAGTGCCACGGAGTCGCTTTATTCAGGCGAGGCTAAGTGTGTATTTGCACCTGGTAGTAATGGTGAATTAGGTATCTACCCTCAACATCTTCCATTGTTGTCTACATTACGTCCAGGTGAAGTTCGTGTGGAAACGGAAAACGGCATAGAATCAATTTATGTGTCGGGTGGTATCGTTGAGGTTCAGCCTTCTGTGGTTACTGTTTTTTCTGATACAGCAATTCGTGCACACGATTTAGATGAATCAAAAGCAATAGAAGCTAAGCAAAGAGCTGAGGAAGCTATGGCTAATGCTGATTCTGATATTGAAATTAGTTCTACTCAGGCTGCACTTGCAGAGTCAATGGCCCAATTACAGATGATTTCAAAAATGCGAGGTAAAAAACTTTAAATACTGATTTTTTTAAAATCTACAATTTTATTGTTAATTACTTTAACGCCTTCTTCTTGAAGGCGTTTCTGTTTCAATGCCGAGCCAAAAGCATAAGCACCCAATTCACCATTTGACCTAACAACACGATGGCAAGGGACCTCAGTCAGGTGCATTTACATTTTTGTTCATTGCCGTACCGACGGCTCGATAGGCGTTTGAATGACCGATCAAGTCTGCTAATCTAGCGTAACTTATTACTGAACCCCGGGGAACGCATTGTACTAGTGTTTCAAAACACTTATGTTGAAAGCTAGTCATGTTAAATAGTGACTCATTGCCACATCATAATTGTCTTGAGCCTTAAGAATAAAATCACATACCTCTCTAACAGCGCCATGGCCACCTTTTTTTTCTGTGATGATACAGGCATTTTCCTTCACTAGATCATGGGCATTTGCAACTGCTATCGGTAGACCTACATGCCTCATCACTGGTAGGTCAATAATATCATCACCAACATAAGCAACTTGATCTGAATCAACTGACAATACAGATAACAATTCATTAAAGGCAATTTTTTTATCATTCTGACCTTGATAAAAATGTTCAATATTAAGGTTTTTCATACGATGAGCAACATTAGGGGTGTTTCTTGCACTGATTACAGCTGGTTCAACACCGCTTTGTTTGAGTAGTTTTATACCCAATCCATCAAGAGAGTTAAATCGTTTAAGCTCAATTCCTTCATCTGAAAAATAGAGTCCGCCATCAGTTAAAACGCCATCAACGTCAAAAATGATTAGTTTAATTTTTTTAGCTCTTAGATAGGCTTTGTTTAATAGTTTCATGTTAATTTACTCCATTTGAATGCGGGACCAGGATCAGTTTTTCTACCTGGTGAAATGTCACTATGCCCCTTTACATCAGTAATTGGATAGTAACTCTTTAAGATTGACAATACTTGATTTAATATTTGGTATTGTCTCGTTTCATAGGCAATTTTATCAGCCCCTTCTAGCTCAATACCGATCGAGTAATTGTTACAATCAGGTTGTTTATTAAAAATGGATTTGCCTGCATGCCATGCGCGCTTATCAAAATCAACAAATTGAATAATTGAGCCATTACGTTTTATTAATAAGTGTGGTGCTACCTTGACACCTTCAAGCGTTTTGAAATATTCGTGCTTAGAGATATCTAGCTTGTTGGTAAAAAAATCTTCAATATAAGAGTTGTTAAATTCTAATGGGGGCAATGATATGCTGTGAATAACAATAAGTGTAATTTTGGCATCTTTAGGGCGTTGATTAAAGTTCTCAGAGATTTTTTGTGTCGCTATATCTAATTGATGGTTGGTTATCATGTTGTAATATTAATGGGCTATTGAATTTGATTAAAATAGCGCCCTCTAAGCATTAGCCGTGGCGAGGCTTGATTGTCAGTAAATGCTGAACGTTTATGTAGAATGTTATTACAGATTATTCCTTGGTTGGAATGCATTCTATGTGAAAAATGGTAAGGTGAATTTGTATTTAGCAATTCGTCTAATTTTTTAACAGCTTGTTTAATTTCTGTAGAGTTATATAGGTTTATGTTTTTCTTTCGCTGTGTATAGCGCATTGATAATTGTTCGGTTATTTCATCGATGAAAAAAATTGGTCCCGTTGAGGTTTTACGCCTAACCACACCTGCTACTTTGTGCTCTGGAATGCTCATAGCCTTAGGATGTGTTAGCGCTTTAGTGATGTCAGGGTTTTCCTCCCGTAAGAGTAAATACACCATCTGATGGTCAATCCATTGATTTTCCCCGCCACTCTCTGCAGCATTTACACAGAATAAAGTAAATGCTCTGATTCTGTGTTCGGACGCATTGTAATATCCGTCTGTATGCCAGCCAATAGCTCGATCTGTATAAGGGATAAATTCTGCCTGATCTTTCTGTTCGCTTGGCGTAATTCGAGCCAAACCTTGATTTTTTACATACAAGTGCTGATCAAAATCCACTAGATTCAGTTGTTGATTAAAGCTAACTAGTTTTGATTCATAATCTTGAAGTTGTGGCGTTTGAAATATTGCAAAGTTATTATAGCGACACAAAGTTAAAAGCTTATCTTTTTCAGCAGTTGATAGTTGTTCTGGTTTGTTAATTTCAACGGTACAATTATCGATGTCAGAGACTGATTTGGCTAGTTTCTCATCTCGCCAATACTGATATTTGTCTATCGTATCGATGACGTTAGCCATTGATACGTTTATTGATATACCATTGTTGCGCTATAGATAAGATGTTATTTACCACCCAATAAAGAACTAATCCTGACGGGAACCATATAAAGAAAATAGTAAACACAAATGGCAGACTCATCATAATCTTTGCCTGCATTGGGTCTGGCGGTGGCGGGTTCAGTTTTTGTTGTACAAACATTGAAACACCCATGATTAGCGGCAGTATATAGAATGGATCCGGCGCTGATAAATCTAATAGATACCAAAACGGTGTTTGACGCAACTCTACCATTTCAAGTAATACCCAATAAAGAGCAATAAATACTGGAATTTGGACTAGAATCGGCAAGCAACCAGCAGCAGGGTTAATTTTTTCTTTACGATAGAGCTCCATGGTCTTTTGACCCATTTTTTGCTTGTCATCGCCATAGGTTTCTTTAAGTTTGGCTAACCTTGGTGAAAGCTTTCGCATCCCTGCCATTGAACGGTACGATTTTTCACTAAGCTTATAAAAAGCAAGTTTAATCAGAATCGTTAGAATAATGATCGCATAGCCCCAAGACTGAACAAACGAATAGATCCAGTGCATAATTTCTGATAGTGGCTTAGCAATAATAAACAAGACGCCGTAATCAACCGTTTTGTCTAATCCTGGAGCTAAATTGTCAATGATCTCTTGTTCTTTGGGGCCAATATACAAGGCATTGTTATTTAGAGTTGCTGTTGCACCAGGGCCGATTTTCTGAGCAGGATTGACAATTGTTAACAAGTGTTTACTATTGTTGGTTTTTGCTGAGTAACTGTGCGTACTTTGCGCATCTGGAATCATAGCAACAAAGAAGTAATGTTGAATCATGGCCATCCAGCCACCTTTTGATGTTGTTGTAGGCTGTTGATCAAATTCATCAAACGATATTTTTTCAAATACATCTTGATCATCATATTTTGCACCGCCAGTATAAGTTGGCATCATCATGTTCGATTCATCTAATGCGTTACGCATGAGTTGTGTATAGCTAGTTACATCGATAGCAGCATTTGAATTATTACTAATTTGATAGTCAATATCAATCACGTAGCTACCCTTAGTAAAACGATAGTTTTTAGTTACTATAGTACCGTCATTACCTTTCCAGGTTAATGGCACAACCAGCGTGTCTCCTTGCATTTGGTAGTGGGACTGTGAAGAGCTAAACATGGAGTGATGTGTCGGCATTTTTTCACTTGGTAATAATCCGCTTTGAGCTTGGAATAACCTTTCACGTTGATCGCTTAATAGCTGAAAGTCTGTCTCAGATCCTAGTTCAATAGGATAATCATTCAACCATGAATTGGTTATCGTGCCACCTTTGTGGCTGATTTCCAATGTTAATAGGTCTGTTTGAACACTAACAAAACCATTCTGATGATTTTTTTCAGTTGCCGGAATATCAGGAGCAGCGTTTATATTGATCGCACTTGGTACATTTAAGTCTTGAGTGTTGGCTGTCGCCGTACTGGCTGACTGCTGTTGGTAAACTAGGTTTCCATTTGCATCAACGGCGTGCTGCCTATCCCACTGTTCTGTCAGTAAAAATATACTTAGAAGAATGGCAACAATAAGAAAGAATTTTTGATTATTCATCGGTATTAGTATTGGTTTAGGTTAAGTTATTTTTTAGGTACTGGGTCGAAGCCACCTTCGTGCCATGGATGACATTTTCCTATACGTTTTGTGCTAAGTATAAAGCCTTTAAAGAGGCCGTGAGACTTAATACTATCATAGGCATATTGCGAACATGTTGGCTGAAATCGACAATTAGAGCCAAGTAAGGGGCTGATAAATAACTGATAGAATTTAATTGGAATTAGAAGTAAATAGCGCATTATTTAGCCACTATTTTGGTCAATAATGCCAATAGATCTTGCGCAATAATAGTATTATTTGCAGGTTTGGCATGTTTTGCCATTATCACAAATTCCCAATTATTTAGCTCAGCTTGTTGCAATCTAAATGTTTCACGCGCTATACGCTTAAAGCGATTTCTTTCAACCGCTAGACGATGTACTTTTTTAGAAATGGCAAGACCGAGCTTAGCTTTTTTTGCGCCTGACTTAATAGCCATAACCTGCCAATATTTACCCCTAGTCATGTTGCCATTAGTGAAAATGGATTTATATTCGCTAGGTTTTAATATTTTGGATTGACGGGTTAGTCTAAAAGACATTCGCAGATTGGTGTTAAGCTGTTAAGCGCTTACGTCCCTTCTTTCTGCGTGCATTGATTACAGCACGTCCTGCTTTGGTGCTCATTCTTGATCTGAAACCGTGCTTACGTTTACGTTTAATAACACTCGGTTGAAAGGTTCTCTTTTGCTTCATAATGAATATCGCTCAATAAAATCTTGCAATTTTACCATAAATTAATGTGCTTTGTATTAACTGTGTTGAATATAGATCATATAACTTACAGGATCTAATAGTATTATAAAGTGCTACAATAGCTATTAATCATTTGTTTTGAACAAGGGTGCTGATGGATTTGGTTTATTGGTTGTTATTGTTAAAAGCGCCATATCTTGGTATTAAGACATTCTATAAAGCCTTAAAGTATTTTGAATCTCCACAACAGGTTTTCTTAGCTAGTCATATAGATAGGGTTAAGGCAGGTTTGTTTAGAAAGCAAACCTTGGAGTATCTTAAATCGGCTGATGTCAACTTGGTACAAACGGACTTAGATTGGCTGCAAGACGATCGTTGTCACATTTTGACACTGATCGACAAACATTATCCTGCTCAATTAAAAACCATTGCCGATCCGCCACCAGTATTATATATTAGGGGAGATATTGCTTGTTTAAGTCAGCCCCAGATAGCCATTGTGGGTAGTCGCAATCCAAGTACTGGCGGAGGGCAGAATGCCGCCCAGTTTGCTACAGAGCTATCTAAAAGAGGTCTAATTATAACATCAGGCATGGCGAGTGGTATTGATGCAAAAGCGCATATTAGTGCGCTAGAGTCAGGGGCCCAGACTATTGCGGTGTGTGGCACTGGCTTGGATCGCATTTACCCTGCTAAGCATAAGTCCTTGGCGCATCAAATCACCTTGCAAGGAGCGCTTATTTCAGAATTTTCTATAGGGACAGCGCCTATTGCCAGTAATTTTCCAAGACGAAATCGCATTATTAGCGGATTAAGTCTAGGTACGTTGGTGGTTGAGGCAACCATCAAAAGCGGTACTATGATCACTGCCAAATTGGCAGTTGAACAAGGGAGGGATGTGTTTGCTATTCCTAGCTCTATTCACAATCCATTGGCAGAAGGTTGCCACGATTTGATTAAACAAGGAGCAAAATTAACCAGCAGTGTTGATGATATTATTGCCGAACTACCTTTGGGTTTATTGGATTGTACATTACCTAAAAAAACCAGCCAATCAACAAAAGAGATAGACAAAACAGGGTTTAAGGTATTAAAATGTCTCAGCTATGAAGCGCTGACTGTTGATCAATTGGTTGAAAAAACCCAGCTTAGTACCCAAGTAGTAACACAGGAACTACTATTGTTAGAGTTTAATAATAGAATAGAAAAAACCAGCGCACAGGGTTACGTATTAATTAAATAAAATTACTATGACACATAATATTCTCGATGTTTTAACTTATATGTTTGATTATCTTTTTGAAGAAGCAGAGCATAACGATGCTCATGAAATCGATGACGTCGAATTAAAGGCTCATTTGTCTGATGCCGGCTTTGATGTGATTGGTATTGATAAGGCGCTTAGTTGGTTAGAAAATATTGCCACCTTACAGGACGGTAAAATTAAACCTTTTAGCACTATTTATCGATCCAGTATGCGTATTTATACAGATACTGAGCAACAAAAACTAGATTCTAAGGCGCGTGGTTTTCTATTGTTTATGGAAAATATCGGCCAACTTGACGCTAATCAGCGCGAAATGATTATCGAACAAGTAATGTCACTGGGTGATGCTAAAGTTGATCTAGAAGATCTTAAATGGGTTGTGATGATGGTTCTGGGTAATAGTGCTGATGGTGACATCTCTTCTCAATGGCTTGAATCTATTGTTTTTCTTGATGAAAACCGCACACTACAATAATGGCTAAAAATTTAGTTATTGTTGAGTCCCCTGCCAAGGCAAAAACCATTGAGAAGTTTTTAGGTAAAGACTATGTTGTCAAGTCTAGTATTGGCCATATTCGTGACATGCCAAAGAAAAACATGGGGATCGATATTGAAAATAATTTCGAACCAACCTATGAGGTAACCGCTGATAAAAAGAAAGTGGTTGCCGAGTTGCGTAAGGCGGTTAAATTAGCAGAAACAGTCTACCTTGCAACGGATGAGGATCGCGAAGGTGAGGCTATTGCCTGGCATTTGCTAGAGGCATTAAAATTACCTAGAGACACACCAAGAATCGTTTTTCATGAGATTACTAAGGGTGCTATTACCAATGCCATTGTTGAGCCAAGAACGGTTGATTATCATTTGGTGGACGCACAGCAAGCACGCCGAATTATTGACCGATTGGTTGGTTTTGAAATCTCTCCAGTATTATGGCGTAAAATTTCAGGCGCTCGTTCAGCGGGTCGCGTACAGTCCCCGGTGATGCGCTTGGTAGTAGAAAGAGAAAGAGAGATTGCACAGCATAGTTCTGTTTCTACTTATAAGGTTAAAGCGGAACTTGTCAACAATAGTGGAGAGGTTGTTGACGTAAAGCTTAACAAAGATTTTGATTCAAAAGAGGCGGCTTTAGCCTTTGCAACTAAGCTGTTATCAGCCGATTTAACGGTTTCATCAATTGAAAAGAAGCCTTCTAAGCGTTCACCAAAAGCACCATTTATCACCTCCACACTACAGCAAGAGGCGTCACAAAAACTTGGTTTCTCAGTAAAACAGACCATGACAATTGCGCAGAACTTATATCGCGAAGGCTCAATTACTTACATGAGAACTGATTCATTCACGTTGTCTGAAACTGCTATTGAGGCTGCAGGAAAAGTAATTGTGCAGGAGTATGGTTCTGAATATCACAATATAAGACGTTTCAAAACTAAAGATGCAGGGGCGCAAGAAGCGCATGAAGCTATTCGCCCAACAGACCTAACCAAGTCTAGTATTTATGGCGTGGACGAGCAGACCGCGAAATTATATAGTTTGATTTATAAGCGCACTTTAGCCTCGCAAATGAGCGATGCTAAATTACAAAAAACTCAAATTAAAGTTCACGTTTCAAATGCAGACGAGCTTTTCTTGGCGAATGGTGAGATTCTAACATTTCCAGGTTTTTTAAAGGTTTATGATTATTTGTCGGCCGACGACAAGTTGTTGCCTGACGTAAGCGAAGGAGATTTATTAACGCTAGTTAGTTTTTCCGCAAGAGAGAGCTTTTCACGAGCCAAGCCAAGATATACCGAGGCCTCGTTAGTTAAAAAAATTGAAGAAATGGGCATTGGTAGACCTTCAACATTTGCCACAATGGTGTCTACCGTCCAGGATCGAAATTACGTCACCAAAGAAACCAGAGAAGGTTTTGAGCGTGAATACGAATTAATTGAAATTCAGGATAATGCCGTTGTAGAATCAAAACCAAGTGAGACCACAGGTGCAGAAAAGAATAAATTGTTTCCAACTAATGTGGCTTACTTGCTTAATGACTTCCTAGTTAAAAACTTTAGCAACATTATTGATTATGAATTCACAGCAAAATTAGAGTCTGATTTTGATACAGTTGCAACACAAAACGTACCTTGGAAGCATGTTGTTAAGGAATTTTATGAGCCGTTTCATGCTCAAATTGAAGCGGCAGCAGATATCTCTAGAGAAGAGACGCATGGTATGCGTGAGTTGGGCAAAGATCCAAAATCAGGAAAACCGGTCAGTGTGCGTTTTGGTCGTTATGGAGCATTTGCGCAAATTGGTCACAAAGATGATGAAGATAAGCCAGTTTTCGCCGCTCTTAGGGGTACGCTAGATATTGAAACTATTAAATTAGAAGAGGCATTGGAATTGTTTAATATGCCTCGTACTGTTGGTGAGACGGATGATTATGGAGTGATTAAAGCTAACTATGGTCGCTTTGGTCCTTATATTCAATATGGAAAAAAATATGTTTCACTAAAAGAACATACACCAGAAGAAGTGAATCTTGAAACGGCTTTAGAGTTAATTGCTGCTAAAGAAAAGTTTGACGCTGAGCGCATTATTAACACTTTCGAAGGTTCAGATATTCAAGTGCTTAACGGCCGATTTGGCCCCTACATTTGGAATGGAAAAAAACGCGGTAGCGGACAAAAGAACATTACCATTAAAAAAGTTTTTGGCGATAAAGAGCCAGCTGATTTAACGCTTGAAGAGTGTAAAAAAGCCATATCTGGCAAGCTAAAACCTAAAGCTAAAAAACGCAAGAAGGCTGCACCTAAAAAAGCGACTGCTAAAAAAGCAACTGGCAAAATAGCTGCACCTAAAAAAGCGACTGCTAAGAAGCCAGTCAAGAAAAAGTCGTAAGAAGGTATAGCCTTATTATGACACAGCCTTTTTTCATGGTTGCGGTGTAAAATGCAAAGCATTTATTGTTAAACACACTTGATTATGTTATTAATTAGCGAAATAATGATTGGAAATCCACAAATCGATGATTTTGAAGAGTTGGTTGTAGTGCTAAAGGCTATTTCCAAAACGTCAGATGAGCGATTTTTTCGAATGGATGTCAAGCCAGACTATCAAGACACACCTGAAAATTGGGAAGACCGATTAGAAGCGGCTTTTTACTAGAGGACAATCATGGGAAAATATTTAAATAAAGAGCAAATTTTTGATGCTGAAGACGGCGAAGACTTATACGCCAATGAAGAGCAATTAGTTGCTCGTCTAGAGTTTTTTGAAAAACAATTAATGGATCAAACAACTGATACAGCAGTTGAAGATCGTATTAACACATTATTGGAAATCGCACGTATCCAAGTAGAGCGGTATAAGGGGGCGGATGCTTGGGAAAAAGCCATGGCAGCTTTTGATCTTGCTAAAGAAAACGAGCTTTGGGAGTTGGCAACAGAAGCTTGCGACGCTATGTTTTTGTCTGAAGGTCCAGATGCATTGAAAGCACTAGGCCATGCATTGTGGCTTGGAATAACATTCCCAATCGATCCAGAAATTACCGTAGCAATGTTGCAGCACTTGGTAGAAGAGTCTCCAAAAGGCGCAGACACCAAGGCTTATGCGGCTGCAGTAGCACATTATATTGTGTCTGTTCGTCGCGGTGCTGATGATGATTTAACTTTCTTTGCTTCGCAAATGATTGCTTCAGTAGCTGATGAGCACTCCCATGTAACAGACCAATCAACTTTTGATTTATGGCGTAAAACTTTACAGCTAGATAAGCCAGAAGTGTTTTTGCCCAAACTTTCGAGCGCAGTTGATCAATTAGTTGATGACAATTGGTGGATTGATCGCGATGCTATTAGAGCTAAATTAGACGCCGAAGGAAAATAAGTGAAAATTAAGATTTGTGGCTTTACCCAAGCGCAAAACGCACGTGATGCTGCGATGTTGGGTATTGATGCAATTGGCTTAGTTTTTTATCAAAAATCTCCCCGTCATGTTGACATGAGTCAAGCATTGGAGATTGTTCAAGCCCTACCGCCATTTGTCAATAGAGTGGGTTTGTTTGTCAATGCTGATTCTGAGTTTATTGATGAGGTCTTATGCGAAGTGCCAATTGATACATTGCAGTTTCATGGAGATGAAACGCCACAGGAATGTGCTCAATACGCCATGCCATTTATCAAAGCGTTGCGTGTCAATGCAAAGACAGATATTGTTCAGCAAGCAGAGGCATACCAACAGGCAAGCGGACTCTTGTTAGACGCTTACAATCCTAATTCCTATGGCGGTACGGGTGAGAATTTTGATTGGGAATTAGCCAATGTCGATATTGATTTACCGGTTATTTTAGCAGGCGGTCTAAACCCTGAAACTGCGAAGCAAGCTGTTGATCAGGTAAACCCTTATGCGCTTGATGTTTCTAGCGGCGTGGAAAAAGAAAAAGGCATTAAAGACATTGAAAAAATTAAGCAATTTATTAAACAAGCAACCCTATGAGTAGTTACAACTTACCAGACGATAAAGGCCATTTTGAACAATTTGGCGGTGTTTTTATTGCAGAAACGTTAATGACCGCAATTACCGAGCTGCAAGAAGCGTATGCAAAATATAAGGATGATGAAGAGTTTATCCGAGAATTTGAACATGATTTAAAACATTATGTTGGCCGTACAACACCGCTTTATCATGCTGAAAATTTAAGTAAAAAACTTGGTGGTGCGCAAATATATTTAAAACGCGAAGATCTGAACCACACTGGCGCGCACAAAGTTAACAATACCATTGGCCAGGCTCTATTGGCCAAGCGTATGGGTAAGACTCGAATTATTGCAGAAACTGGCGCAGGCCAGCACGGTGTTGCTACCGCAACAGTTGCAGCAAGACTTGGCTTAGAGTGTGTGGTATATATGGGTGAGGCTGATGTTGCCCGTCAGGCGCTTAATGTTTTTCGCATGAAGCTCTTAGGTGCAACGGTTATTCCCGTGACATCAGGATCCAAAACACTTAAAGATGCACTGAATGAGGCGATGCGTGACTGGGTTACTAATATTGATGACACTTTCTATATTATTGGCACCGTTGCTGGCCCGCACCCGTATCCAATGATGGTACGTGATTTTCAATCAATTATCGGCAAAGAGGCCAAAGTGCAATTTGCGGAGCAAGTTGGTGGCTTGCCAGATGCATTAGTCGCTTGTGTAGGTGGAGGTTCCAATGCAATCGGCTTATTTCATGAGTTTATAGATGATGAGTCAGTTGAGATTTATGGCGTAGAGGCGGCAGGTCACGGCCTTGACAAAGGCCCAACAGCGCATGCCGCACCTTTATGTGCTGGCAATGTTGGCGTGCTTCATGGTAATCGCACCTATTTGATGGAAGATGAAAACGGCCAAATTATCGAAGGCCATTCAATTTCTGCAGGACTAGACTATCCGGGTGTGGGACCTGAGCATGCCTATTTAAAAGATTCTGGTCGTGCACAATATGTGGCGATTACTGACCAAGAGGCATTAGATGCATTTCACACGCTCACCAGAGTTGAAGGTATTTTGCCAGCGCTAGAATCTTCTCATGCCGTGGCTTACGGCATTAAGCTCGCCCAAGAGCTAGGCAAAGATAAAAATATCATTGTCAATCTTTCGGGTAGAGGCGATAAAGATATTCATACCATCGCTGAGATCGAAGGCATCGAGTTTTAGTGATGATGAACAAGTCAGTTGTTCATGGCAGAGCTTATACCTTCAGGCGTTAAAGACTGCTTTTCACCAAACTCTTTTTTTTATCTAAATTCTTAAAGACAGTCGCTTATAAATACGCCCAAATAAAGCACTCTTGGGGTGTAAGCTCCTATTTTTTTCAAATTCCTTGTACCTCGATTTTGGCAAAATCATCACTGTTAAAAAAATAGATATAAATCCAATTTATCGTTTAAAAATTTAGAAAATTTTACGAATTAACGCATTAAAAATATACTTTTAAGTAAAAAAATGATTATTTTTAGTGAATTAACCTTAAAAAACACTGTTTCTAATCAAAAATAATCTATTTATGTCATTTTTATTTAGTTTTAAGTTTAATTTATGCTAAAAAATGTCAATATTTAGTATTTTTTACTAAAAAACCATCATATCAGTAATTTCCAAATTTTTTTTAATATTCCAAAATGATCTATGATGTACAATCGTGGTTCAATTATTTTTCTTTAGGAATAAAATGTATAAAAGATCAATTATCAATTTGTTAGTGAGTTTAGTTGTCGGACTAGGAATTATCCTTTCTTCAGTAGTCTGGGCGAAGAATCCAAATATGGCGGTTAGTAAAAGAGATAGCAATGGTGACGGAAAAGTGAGTTTAGACGAGTGGGACAAGCCAGAATTTATCTTTAACAAAATTGATTTTAATGGTGATGGTTTTATTACTGCTCAGGAGTTTGCAAAGAAATGGGGTGTGCCAATGCCTGGTGGAAGTTTGACTAATAAAAGTATCTCTGATGCAGGATCTTTAGATGAATCTAAAACTATTATTGCCGATGTGCATATGCATCCTATGTCTCAAAGCCCTATCGATCAATTAACTTGGATGAATAAAAATGGTGTGAAGTGGGCTGGTTTAGGTGCAATGAGACGTAGTAATGTAGAGCGTTATAGAAATATTATGGGCGACAGATATATCCCCTTTGGCGGGCAGGGTGCCATGAATGAGATTTATTTCCAGCATGGAACTGATGGTGTTGAGGATGAGCATAATGAAATGTTTGAAGCGATGATGGAGGAGTTAGAGGCATCTTTTGAAGACGAGAAAATTAAAGGCATTGGCGAGATTTTTGCAAACAATAGAACGACCAATCCTAGACCAGACTTTAGACGCAAGACTCGTATTGATGCGCCAACTTATCGCGCCATGTTGGATTTAGTTGATAAATATGGTGGTGCAATGTCAATGCATGTTCAGTGGGACCACGACTCAATTGAACAACTTGGAGTTTTAGCAGACCATAATCCAAATGGTAATATTATTTGGGCGCATTGTGGCAACGATGGATCGGCATACGATGTGCGTCAGGTGTTAAAAAGCCATTTAAATATTTACTGTGATCTTTCTGCTAGAAGCAAACCTAAATTATCAGATTGGGTGATCAATAAGAGGCCTCGTGCAGAGATCTTTACCTCATATAGCCTAAATGGATCTTGGCAAGATTTAATTGAAGAAATGCCAGATCGTTTTATGGTGGGTACAGATACTAAAGGTGGGTCAAAATATGATAAAGGAATTAGAGCTATTAGAAACGGGCTTTTGGCGAATTTAAGTCAAGAAACCGCAGAAAAAGTGGCTTATAAAAACGCACAGCAGCTATTAGATTTACACTAATGTTTACTGCGTATGGCTAGCCACCAGGTTAACGTTATAAATTGCAGTATTAACAATGGTAGAACGGATAGTAGCACCAGGTCCCAGCCAATGTTAAACACAAACCAGCCAGCTGATAGAGAGGCTAGCGCCTGAATGCCAAATATCAAAAAGTCATTTAACGATTGAACTTTGAATTTTTCATTATCATTGTAGGCTTGGGGCAATAAAGAGGTGCCACCAATAAATAAAAAATTCCATCCCAGTCCTAGCAAGACTAACGCCATCCAGTAATTATGAAGTGCATGGCCTGAGTAGGCCAAAGCGATACAAATAAAATAGATTAATACGCCGATCAGCATCATTTTTCCTAGCCCTAACCATCTAATAATGATTGGGGTGAATAGGGACGGCAAGAACATGGCAATCACATGTGATTGGATCACAAACTTAGTTTGTTCTAGAGAAAACTTGTCAATGACATGCATGCTCATGGGTGTGGCGGTCATTAGGTAGCTCATGATAACGTAACCAACAGCAGCACTTGAAATAGCAACAATAAAGACAGGTTGTTTAATAATGACAGATAGTGATCGAGCGCCATCACTTGATTGTTTTTCCGTCATATTGGTTTGCTGATAAAACCACAAAAGCCCAAAAGCACCAATAAAGCAAATGCTCAGCAGTAAAAATGACCCAATAAAGGCGGTATTTAAAAGGTCTTTGCCTAGGGTAGCCAGCTCAGGTCCTAAAAAAGCAGATGCAAGCCCGCCAACCAGTACAGTGGAGGTGGCTGTGGCCCCTAAATCTTTGTTGACACTTTCAATGGCAGCAAAGCGAAACTGATTCATGGTCGCGGTTGTAATACCAAATAAAAAAGTTGTTATACAGAATAAATAGAATGATTGAATCTGCAAGGCGACGATGGCCACTGAAATAATAACTAATGTATAGAGACAAACACCCAAAAACACTTTTCGCCTACCAATAAGTGACATGACACGATTTATTGGAATAATACTACTGGCGGTTCCAACCACTAATAGTGCTACGGGCAAGGTTGCTAGGCTGTCGCTTGGCGACAAAGATTGACCAATAATACCGCCTAAAAAAATTACAAAAACACTGAGCGACATAAACAATGACAAGCTGGCTGTCAGTATCCAGACGTTGCGCGGTAGTGCAAACATTTATTTCTTGGTAGGGCGCTGCCAGTTTTTCATAGTGATTTGTTTGGATCTACTTAGAGTAAGTTGATCTTCAGGAGACTCTTTAGTGATGGTAGAGCCCGCTCCTATCGTGGCATTCTTGCCAATCGTGACTGGGGCGACGAGTTGAGAGTCAGACCCAATAAAGGCATTATCACCAATGATGGTCTGATGTTTGTTAACACCATCATAGTTACAAGTGATGGCGCCAGCGCCAACATTGACATCAGAGCCCATAATGGTGTCCCCCACATAGCTAAGGTGTGAAACTTTTGAGCCCTTACCAATGATAGATTTTTTCACTTCAACAAAATTACCGATTTTAGCATTTTCGCCAATATCAGCTTGCGGGCGAATGCGAGCAAATGGACCAATGGATGCACCATTATTAATAACAGCACCTTCAATGACAGAATTAGCCAAGATAGTCACATTATCACCAATTTTGGCGTTTTTTATACTACAATTTGGCGCAATTGATGTGTTGTTTCCTAAGCTGACCTTGCCTTCAATGAGGGTGTTGATATCAATTTCACAATCTTTGCCAAAACTTAAACTGCCTCGACAATCAAAACGAGCAGGATCCTTTAAGGTTAGTCCTTGCTGCATGTATTGATTGGCTTGTTGTTGTTGAAAGATTCGCTCTAATTCGGCTAGCTGCACCTTATCGTTAACGCCAGCCACCTCAAACGCGTCTGTTGTAACCACAGACGCAATGACCTTGCCATCATTGACTGCTGATTCGATGATATCAGTCAGATAAAGTTCGCCTTGAGCATTGTTAGAATCAAGGTTGCTTAAATATTTTTTAAGCAATTGCGTATTAACCGCCATAATGCCAGTATTAACCTCGCAAACTTCAAGTTGTTCTGGCATCGCGTCCTTTTGCTCAACAATGGCTTGAATGACATCGTTGTGACGAATAATACGGCCGTATCCCGTTGGATTGTCTAATACAACTGACAACAGAGCAACGCCAGTTGAATTTGCCGCATTAATTAGTTGGCTTAGCGTTTCTAGCTGAATAAGGGGCACGTCACCATATAAAATCAATGATATAGAGTCATCTTCAATATAAGGTGTTGCTTGGGATACAGCATGGCCAGTGCCTAATTGTTCAGCCTGTTCAACCCAATTGATTGACTCGTCATTAATGGCTTGTTTAACTTGATCGCCGCCAAAACCATACACGATATGCACTTTTTGACTAATATGCTTGGCTTGAACGAGTACATGGCCTAGCAAGGTGTTATTGGACAAAGTTTGTAAAACTTTTGGCTTTGTAGAGTTCATGCGCGTGCCTTTGCCCGCTGCAAGAATAATAGCGTGAATGTTGTTCATTTAGAAATCTTCGACTATAGGGTTTTGATCAAGATAGTCTGCGGTAATCCCAGGCACAATAAAACTAATGGTGCCAATGACCTGACCATCTTTACGACCAACAGTGTATGTGGCTGCGCGCATTTTTATAGGCGCATCTTTAAAAATATCAGAAAAGTTGTGCGCTTTTCTGGACTGAATAACAAACTCGTCTTTACTAATAAAAGTGTATTTTATGCCATGTTTTTGATAGGCTTCATTTTCAAATTCAGCAATCATCTTGGTGAATTCATCTTTATTAAAAGTATTTGCACTTACCTCTAATATGTCAAATTTTTCTGGACCATCTTCAATTAACACTAAATCAAATTGCGTTTTAAGTACATGGAACATTTTTTTAATTTTACTAACTTCGGTTAGCGGCATCATTAGTACAGTTGATACTAAGCGATCATCGAGAAAACGAAAGGCTAGCTCCGTCTCTTCTCCTGCTAAAGAGTGTTTTTGCAAGCATAGTGTGCCTTGTTCATATCTATCAGAGCAGTCCTCTAAGGCGTGTGCCTTTTGTAAGAATGCTTTAGGCATGCCAACCAGATATTGTTTGTATAGTCTAATTTGTTCGTTGGCAATACTTTGCGTAGCAAAAAGGCATAAAAGGCTTAATAATAGGGTGCGCTTCATACAAAAAACTCGTTTTTAACTTGGTTCATATTGTAAACGCATCAGTCTTTAAATACAATAAAATTACTAACTATGATCAATTCTTGTTTTCACTGTGGGCTAGAGGTCACCAGTCATAACCGTATCCAGGCAAACATCAATCAAATACCGAAAGATTTTTGTTGTTCTGGGTGTGCAAGTGTTTGTCAAACCATTCATCTAAGTGGACTGGATGCTTTTTACGAGCAACAAACAAGCTCAGTCCTGCCAGCAGTAACTCTTGAATATCCGCTAGAATTTTATAATGCATTGGCATTTCAGCAGCCTTTTTTAGAGGTGTCTGACCAAGGTCAAAAAACCATTACTTTAATCAGTGATACTATTCACTGCGCTGCTTGTGTTTGGTTGATTGAAAAAGCTCTTGGCTCACTTGAGGGTGTTAATTGGGTAAGGGCAAATTTAACTGATAAACGAATTCGAGTTAATTGGCAAGATGATGAGATTCAACTGGCAGTTATCATGCAGCGTTTGGCAGATTTAGGTTATGGTGCAATGCCTTATGAACAAAACATTGCTGAAAAGATTGCCAATAAATCTAACAAGGCCATGCTTTACAAAATAGGATTTGCAGCTTTCACTATGATGAATTTATTGTGGATTTCTATTGCTATGTATACCGGTGCAGCTGATGGAAAATACCATCAGTATTTTCAATGGCTTGGTTTTGCGTTAGCAACACCAACTTTATTTTATTCGGGTTCTGGATTCTTAAAAAGTGCTTACAACGGTATTAAGAACGGATTGATGAATATGGATGTGCCCATTAGTATTGGTGCGCTAACAACTTACTTTTATTCGGTTTATGTGTTGTTAGGCTTTTCTGCCCAAGGTGAAGTGTATTTTGATACAGTTGTAAACTTTATTTTTGTGATTTTAATTGGTCGCTATTTAGAGAATTCTGCAAAAAAATCATCAATATCTGCATCAAGCTCTTTGCAGCAATTACAGCCAAAGGTTGCTTTAGTGATCAAAAACAATGAAGAAATTATCACCCCTATTAGCGCTATTAATATTGACGATAAGATTTTAATCAAACCGGGTGAGCGAATTGCAGTTGATGGACGTGTAGTTTCAGGCGCAAGTGAGACTGATGAGTCGTTGTTAAGTGGAGAATCCCGACCTGTTGCCAAAGGGCTAGGCGACGAAGTGTTTGCCGGCTCTGTCAATGGCCAAGGTGCGCTTGAGATACAAGTGGAAAAAACACTGAAACAGTCGGTTTTAGGAAAAATTGTTAGTTTGGTTGAAAATACCCAGCACAACAAAAGCTCAGTAGTTTGCAGTATCGATAGAATAATCCCCTATTTTGTGGGCGTGACTATCTTTTTAGCCTTGGCTACCTTTGTGTATTGGTATCCACAAAATTTTGACTTAGCCTTATTAAGTGCAACTAGCGTTCTTATTATCACCTGCCCTTGTGCCTTTGGCTTGGCAACGCCTATGAGTATTGCTGTAGCAAGTGGTGCAGCAATTAAAGAAAAGATGCTGATTAAGAACAGCGATGCCTTAGAGGTGTTAAATAAGGTCGATTGGGTGGTTTTCGACAAGACCGGCACACTGACATTAGGCGAGTTTAAAGTGGTTCAAATTGAATCCGCCCAGGATAATTTAATACAGATTATGGCCAGTATTGAAAAATACTCAGAACACCCCTTAGCCACAGCTATTGTGGCTGAGAATGACAACGACTTTTTGCCTGTTACTGACTTTAACTCAATACCTGGCCAGGGAGTAAGCGCCTGTATTGAGGGAGATACTTACAAAATAGGCTGCTTGGCTTTTGTGGATAGCAATCATCAAGTTAGTCAAGAGATGTTAGAACAATCTCAGCAGCTTGAGCTTCAAGGTTCCAGTTGTATTTGGTGCGCTAATACTACTAAAGTATTGGGGTTTACAGCGCTATCTGATCAAATAAAAGCAGACGCGCATAAAGTCATTGAGCAATTACATAAACTCGGTAAGCAGGTTAGTATTCTGAGTGGCGATAGTCAAGCCGTCACTCAAAAAGTAGCTAACACTTTGGGTATTCAACATGTGATAGCACAAGCGTTGCCAGAAGATAAGTCCGCCTATATTAAGCAACTTCAAGTAGAGAACCAAGTGCTAATGATTGGAGATGGTGTTAACGATGCACCGGCGTTGGTACAGGCAGACACCAGTATGGCGATTGGTTCGGGCAGTGATGTGTCAGTTAATCATGCAGATATAGTGTTATTAAAATCCACACTTACGCCAATCTTAACCATGATGAATTTGGCTAAACGCACTAATCAGACTATTAAACAGAATATTATATTTGCTCTAATGTATAACGCCTTGATGGTGCCATTGGCTATGATGGCAAAGGTGACACCGCTATTTGCAGCAATTGTTATGCCTATTAGTTCACTCATTGTTATTGGTAATGCTGCACGGCTCAGAAAAAAATAAAGTAAACTTTTTAAAAAATAAATCGCTCAGGGTGCAAATAGTATATAATTTGTCCTCTTTCGAGATTTAAACTTTATTAAGAACATGAAAACAGATATTCATCCTAATTACGACACCGTTAAAGTAGTTTGCTCATGCGGTAACACATTCGATACCCGTTCAACTGTAGGCAAAGAAGAATTACACTTAGATGTGTGTTCAAGTTGCCATCCTTTTTATACAGGTAAGCAAAAAATTATGGACAGCGCAGGTCGTGTCGAGAAGTTCAAATCACGTTTTGGCTCATTCAAGAGATAAGACTTGTAGATTTAAAAAAAAGCCACATTTATGTGGCTTTTTTTATGCCTGAATGAATAGGATATATAACGAAATATCATTATAATTATGACATTCATTTTCTATACTTAATGCTATGTCATTTGATTATATAAACGCCTTATTAAAGAAGCCAACAACACGTACGCCAATTTGGGTGATGCGCCAGGCAGGTCGATACTTACCCGAGTACCGTGCAACACGCAAAAAAGCTGGTGATTTTATGAGTTTATGTAAAAATCCAGAGCTTGCGTGTGAAGTAACCATGCAACCAATTGATCGCTTCGATCTTGACGCAGCTATTCTATTTTCTGACATCTTAACCATTCCTGATGCAATGGGACTGGGTTTGTATTTTAGCGAAGGTGAGGGTCCAAAATTTGAGAGACCCATTCAAACCTTGGCAGATATTGAGGCAATTCCGTCAGAGGTTAATAATGATTTGACTTATGTTTTTGATGCGGTATCTACCATAAAAACTGCATTAGGTACGCGTGCACCACTTATCGGATTTAGTGGTAGTCCGTGGACATTGGCAACTTATATGATTGAAGGTGGTAGTAGTAAAACTTTTGCTAAAACTAAGTCAATGCTGTTTAACGATCCGAAAATGTTACATCTGTTATTAGATAAGTTAGCTGATAGTGTTATTGCCTATTTAGATCAACAGGTAATAAGTGGTGCAGATAGCTTAATGGTGTTTGACACTTGGGGTGGCGTACTGTCAAAATCTAATTATTTAGATTTTTCATTGAGTTACATGCAAAAAATTGTGACTGGCGTAAAAGCAAAACACCCAAATACACCAATTACTCTATTTAGTAAAAATGGCGGTAAACATCTTAATGAAATTTCAAACACGGGATGTGATGGTGTAGGCATTGACTGGACGGTAGAGTTGAGTGAAGTTGAGCAGCAAATTGGTCATAAAGTTGCCATTCAAGGTAATTTAGATCCTGCAGTGATGTACGCAACGCCAGACGTCGTTCGTGCTGAAGTGAAAAAGGTCTTGAGCCAATTTAAAGGTGATACAGGACATGTATTCAACCTAGGTCATGGTATTACACCAGATGTTGATCCGGAAAACATGAAAGTGTTAGTTGACAGTGTACACGAATTTAGCGCAAAATAATTATGTCAAGATTAACCCAAGTATTTGCAGATTTACCTCAGGATAAAAAAGCTTTTATTCCATTTATTACTGCAGGTGATAGTGGCATAGACAATACTTATAATTTGATGCTATGCTTGGTTGAGAACGGCGCAGATGTTATTGAATTAGGCGTGCCTTTTTCTGATCCAATGGCAGATGGGCCAATGATTGCAAAATCACATGAGCGTGCAGTTGCTGATGGTGTTAGCTTGAAAGATGTATTGGCACTAGTTAGTAAATTCCGGGCTGTCAATAACACGACAGCAGTCGTTTTAATGGGCTATTTAAATCCAATTGAAGTTTATGGCTATCATCAATTTGCTAAAGATGCTCAATCTAGTGGTGTAGATGGCGTATTGGTGGTAGATATGCCACCTGAAGAAGCGCACGATCTTAAGCAACATCTTGATGCCAATCATATTGATTTTATTTTTCTAGTGGCGCCAACTACGACTGATGCTAGAATTAAATTCTTAGCAACAATAGCCTCTGGTTTTGTCTATTTTGTATCCCTCAAAGGGGTAACTGGTGCAGGGCATTTAAATGTAGATGCGGTAAGGCACAATCTTGCTAGAATTAGACAATATATTGATTTACCTGTGGGTGTAGGTTTTGGTATTAAAGATGCACAAACTGCAAGGGCAGTCTCTGAAAATGCCGATGCGGTAATTGTAGGATCTTCTTTAGTCGCATTTGTCGAGCAATATGCTAAGGATAAGGATAAAATGTTGGCAAGCGTTGGCAGTTTAGCGAAAGAAATTTCCTCAGCAATTAAATAACTATAACAAGGACTTAGATATGAGTTGGCTTGAAAAAATCTTACCTTCAATCACTAATGTTGTTAAAAAGAATATTCCGGAAGGCTTATGGACTAAGTGCCCTAAGTGTGAAACGACTATTTATACCGAAGAGTTAAAAGATACAACTTACGTTTGTCCTAAATGTGATTACCACATGCGTATTTCAGCTAGAATTCGTATTGAGAGTTTTCTAGATGAAGTAGGCCAAGAGGAGATTGCAGCTGATTTAGTTGCGGTTGATCCGCTTAAATTTAAAGATCAAAAAAAGTATAAAGATCGTTATTCGCAAGCGCAAAAGGCCACCAATGAAAAAGACGCATTAATTGTTAAAACAGGCACATTGAGTGGTATGAATGTTGTTGTAGCAGCTTTTGAATTTAAATTTATGGGCGGTTCAATGGGCTCTGTTGTGGGCGAGAAATTTGTTCGTGCAGCCAAATACAGTATTGAAACCGGCGCGCCATTGATCTGTTTTTCAGCTTCAGGCGGAGCACGTATGCAGGAAGGCTTATTCTCACTAATGCAAATGAGTAAAACCTCACTGATGCTTAAATTATTAAGTGACAAGAAAATTCCATTTATCTCTGTTTTGACAGACCCAACAATGGGCGGTGTATCGGCTAGTTTTGCCATGTTAGGTGATGTCCACATTGCTGAGCCGAATGCTTTAATTGGATTTGCTGGTCCGCGCGTTGTTGAGCAAACAGTGCGCGAAGAATTACCTGAGGGTTTTCAACGTAGTGAGTTCTTACTTGAAAAAGGGGCAATCGACATGATTGTGCATCGACACGACCTTCGTAAACAAGTTCATACTGTATTAAGCGCCATGACGTTTAATAATGGCTAGTTATAAAATTCATTACAAACTGAGTCATGCGAATGGCGCTTTAGTAGATGAAGCTTGGGACGAGCCTTTGGTGTTTGAAATCGGTGATGGACAGCTAGATCCATGTCTAGAGAGGTGTGTGGCTGATGCTAAGCTTGGCGAGTTACAAACTTTTTTATTAGGTGCTTCCGAGGCCTTTGGTGACAGTTACGATGAAGCTTTTCAGACAATGCAACGTGAAGACTTTCCAGACGATCTTAACTTAGAGCTTGATGCGGCGGTTGAATTTAAAACGCCAACAGGCGACTCTTACGTAGGATGCATTGACCGCATTAAAGGTGACGAGATTCGTGTCAATTTTAATCATCCGTTGGCAGGCGCTGATGTTGCATTCCAGGTTAAGATTCTAGAGATTAATTAATGAAAATACTTTTGGCCAACCCGCGAGGTTTTTGCGCTGGCGTTGATCGTGCTATTGAGATTGTTGAGCGCGCTCTAAGCAAGCACGGCAAGCCGGTCTATGTGCGTAATGAAGTGGTACACAATAAGTTTGTGGTTAATGATCTGATAGCCAAAGGCGCTGTTTTCGTTAAAGAAATTGATGAAGTTCCTGACAACCAAGTTGTGATTTTTAGTGCACATGGCGTGTCACAATTAGTGCGTAAGCAAGCAAAGAATATTAATTCGACTATTTACGATGCCACCTGTCCGCTGGTAACCAAAGTTCATAAAGAAGTTGTTAGAAAGCAAAAGCAACATAATCAAGTCATTCTTATTGGTCATAAAGGTCATCCAGAAGTTGAAGGGACGTTGGGTCAATCAAGCGCGGGTGATCGGGTATTGCTGGTTGAAACAATCAAAGATATTGATCAATTAAACGTTGATGGCGATCTCTCGTACACCACGCAAACAACCTTGTCAGTTGATGATACGCAAGATATTGTTGATAAATTAAAACATAAGTTCCCTAATATTCAGGCGCCTAAAAAGGATGATATTTGCTACGCAACGCAAAATAGACAAGACGCTGTTAAAACCTTAATGCAATCTTCTGAATTGCTACTAGTCTTGGGTTCGAGTAACTCATCAAACTCGAATCGTTTGCGTGAAATTGCCGACAAAATGGCTATTCCTGCCTATCTAATAGATGGCGCAGATGAGATTGATCCAGCTTGGTTAGATGGCGTTAATACCATTGGTGTCACTGCCGGCGCCTCTGCACCAGAGGTCTTAGTGCAAGCAGTGATTGATTATTTATATGATCATGGTGCAACAGAAGTCCAAGAAGTAAGCGGTGCACAGGAAAACGTACATTTTCCAGTGCCAGAAGAACTAAGACAATAAACAGGAGTAATTCACATGTCTAAAACAGCATTAATTTGTGGCTCATATGCCTTTGATTCCATCATGGTATTCCATGATCAGTTTAAAAATCATATTTTGCCGGATAAGGTGCATATGCTAAATGTATCTTTCTTGGTGCCAACCATGCGCAAAGAGTTTGGTGGCTGTGGTGGTAATATTGCTTATAATTTGCACTTATTAGGTGCAAACTCCATTCCAATGGCGACTGTGGGTGAAGACTTCACTCCGTATATGAATTGGATGGAAAAACACCATATGAATACCACACACATGAAAGTTGTTGAGGGTGCGTACACCGGCCAAGCATTTATCACTACAGATATGGATGACAACCAAATCACTGCGTTTCATCCAGGGGCAATGAGTAATTCTCATGAGAATAAAGTTAGTGATGTAAGTGTGGCTGATATTGGCATTGTCTCACCCGACGGACGAGACGGCATGATTGAGCACGCCCAACAATTTTCAGAGGCGCAAATACCTTTTATTTTTGATCCTGGCCAAGGTATGCCGATGTTTTCAGGGCCAGAGTTGATTACATTCGTTGAACAGGCAACTTATGTTGCTGTTAATGATTATGAATCGCAAATGCTACAAGATAAAACCGGCCTAGATTTAGCAACTATTGCATCCATGGTAGAGGCGTTAATTATTACCAAAGGCGGTGAGGGTTCTGAAATTCATGCGGCTGGTGACGTGATACAAATTGCACCTGCTAAAGCCCAGTCAACCCAAGATCCGACTGGCTGTGGTGATGCTTATCGTGCAGGCTTGTTATACGGCATCATGCATGAGATGGATTGGAAAACCACCGGCCAATTGGCAGGCCTTTTAGGTGCGATTAAAATTGCTCACCTAGGTACTCAAAACCATGTTTTTGATATTGATAGCATTGAAAAGCTTTATCAGCAAAGCTACGCAGAACCATTTTTGTGATTTAATAGAATAATGGTATAATAAATACAATTTAAAAAAAACCATATCTGGGGAGATATTATGCTAGCACTACAAAAATTATTTGAGTTACGACGTTCACTGGATGAGTATGAGCGTGAAATGGGTTTTGACCAGCTATCAGAGGTTGAAAAGTCGGTATTAGAATTTGTTATGCATAGAAATGATGCAAACATCACTGCCATTACCAAAGACCAATACTTTTCAAAATATTCATTGTCGACCATTAAGCGTGCAGTAGGCGTGTTGTTGTCAGAG
>NZ_JAQWSS010000032.1 GCF_029243085.1 Candidatus Thioglobus sp.
TGTCAAGCCTGGGATGAGCAGTTAATCATTTGGAAAGATAGGCTTAATCGAGCTAGTCAAGATTTTCAATCAGGCCAAGCGCAGGTTTTACCCAATAAAACCGCTTGTGATTATTGTGAGTTCGACTTATTGTGTCGCATCCACAAATAAAGCAATAATAGATTTTTTCTCATCAATAATTGCTTGGGCAATATTAGCTTTGTCTAATGAGGCAATGTCAATAGATCCAAGCTGCTCTTGCAGAGTAATAATCGCGACAACATCGATTGATAACAGCTGATAAATTTTTAACAAATCTTCAAATCTATCCTTGCGTCTCAACGCGTCAGTCTTAACAAAAAACTCATAAATTAATTCAACTGTCTGCAAGTTAAACGCATTAACAAACGAATAAAACTGGGCACTAAGACGTGCTAATTGCTCGTATTGCTTTGGTGTTTTTAATCGCTGACATAAGGTAGAAATATCGTCTACATTTTCATTAATCAGCCAAAGACTAAACTTAAGATGAGGTTGACGGGTAGCCAATCCATCTAAAAATTCAAATTGATTGTTATGACTGTGATGTACTTCTATTGATAATGGTGTGAAAATGCGCTGATAAGCTCCACATGCACACAGCACTTTAAAAAAAGCTGAAGGTGTCTCGTAAGAGAGTGATTTTTCCAACTCTTTAAAAACGCGTTCAGGTGTTAACGCATCCACCTCACCTGAAGATACCATCTCTTTCATCAGTCGGTGAGTTGCATGTGCCACCTTGAACCCAAATGGCTTAAAACGAGCAGCAAAACGAGCGACGCGTAACACGCGCACTGGATCTTCACTAAACGCATCAGAAACATGGCGCAATAACCCGTCGTTAAGGTCAGAGTATCCATCAAATGGATCAAACAGTTCGTCGTTATTGCGAATATCTTGGGCGATGGCATTAATGGTTAAATCACGACGCGATAGATCTTGTTCAAGTGTAACCGCTCTTGAAGTATCAAATTCAAAACCCTTGTAACCTTTACCAACTTTGCGCTCTAATCTAGCCAAGGCGTACTCTTCTTGCGTACCAGGGTGCAAAAAAACTGGAAACTCTTTGCCTACTTGACGATAGCCCAGGTCTAGCATTTCGTCAGGTGATGAGCCAACTACCACCCAATCTTTTTCAGTATTATCATCTGCAATACCTAAAAGGCCATCTCTAACCGCACCACCAACCAAATAAACTTTCATACTTATGAGAAGAATTTTATTAATTCTCATATAATACACGAATGGATTTATCTAAATTAACACCAGAGCAGTTTAAAGTTACCCAGCAATGTGGCACTGAAGCACCCTTTACTGGAAAATACGTCAATCATCATGAAACGGGAGATTACACCTGCATTTGCTGTGATCAAACACTTTTTTCATCTACGACTAAATTTGACTCTGGCACCGGTTGGCCAAGTTTTTATGACATTATTAATTCTGACAGTGTTAGTCTGATTACAGACAATACTCATGGGATGACGCGTGTAGAGGTGAGATGTGGCCACTGCGATGCACATTTAGGCCATGTGTTTCCTGATGGCCCTGCACCGACAGGTCAGCGCTATTGCATTAACTCTGCCTCTTTAGGTTTCAGCCCAAACTAAAATAATGCATATTCACATCTTAGGTATTGCTGGCACGTTCATGGGATCATTGGCACTGATTGCCAAACAACTTGGGCACCAAGTCACTGGCCAAGACCAAGGTGTGTACCCACCCATGAGCACTCAGCTTGACGAGCAAAATATTAACTATGCACAAGGTTATGAAATCGCTGATATGCCTGAGGCTGATATCTATATTATTGGCAATGCCTTGTCGCGCGGTAATGCTTGTGTGGAAGAAATTTTAAAAAAACAATATGCTTATGCCTCTGGCGCCCAATGGTTGAGTGAGCATGTTTTACGAAATAAATGGGTATTGGCCATTTCAGGTACTCATGGTAAAACCACCACAGCAAGTATGTTAACTTGGATTTTAGAATACGCAGGTTACAATCCAAGCTTTTTGATTGGCGGTGTCACAGAAGATTTTGGTGTGTCATCACGACTCACAACTTCCAACTTCTTTGTGATTGAAGCTGATGAAT
>NZ_JAQWSS010000080.1 GCF_029243085.1 Candidatus Thioglobus sp.
ATTACTGCACGTGGTGAGCGTATCTTTTATATTGCAGATGCCTTTAGATTGGGCATGTCATTAGAAGAAGTATTTGATTTATCGAAAATTGACCCATGGTTTTTAGCGCAAGTTGAAGATATTGTTTCGAATGAAATGCAAATTAATGGCGGTAGTATTTCTGATATTGAAGCGAATGAAATGTTTGCATTGAAACGCAAAGGTTTCTCTGATGCACGACTTGGGCAGTTATTACACTGTAAAGAGTCAGCTGTTCGAGAGCGTCGTAAGGCGCTTAACATTAAGCCAGTATTTAAACGCGTTGATAGTTGTGCGGCTGAATTTGACACACAAACTGCTTACTTATATTCAACTTATCAACAGCAGTGTGAAGCTAATCCGACTGATAAGAAAAAAATTATGATTCTAGGCGGCGGCCCAAATAGAATTGGTCAAGGAATTGAATTTGATTATTGCTGTGTGCACGCTTCTCTAGCATTACGCGAAGATGGGTATGAAACCATCATGGTGAACTGTAATCCTGAGACAGTTTCAACTGATTATGATATTTCAGATCGCTTATATTTTGAGCCTTTAACGCTTGAAGATGTCTTGGCAATTGTAGATATAGAGAATCCAGATGGCATTATTGTGCATTATGGTGGTCAAACACCATTGAAATTAGCAGAGGCCTTAGAAAAGAGCGGTGCGAAAATTATTGGTACTAGTCCAGATGCGATTGATCTTGCTGAAGATCGTGAACGTTTTTCAGCTCTGTTGCAAGAGCTGGGTTTAAAGCAGCCTCTAAATGGTACGGCACGCTCATTAGAGCAGGCTCAAGATATTGCCGATGCTATTGGCTTTCCATTGGTAGTTCGCCCATCTTACGTACTTGGTGGTCGTGCAATGGAAATTGTTTATGATAAGGATTCATTGAATCACTATATGCACACGGCTGTTCAAGTCTCAAATGATTCGCCTGTCTTGTTAGATTCATTCTTGGATCATGCGATTGAAGTTGATATTGATGTCATTTGTGATGGTGAGGAAGTTGTGATTGGCGGCATTATGCAGCATATTGAGCAAGCAGGTATTCACTCAGGTGATTCAGCTTGTTCATTGCCGCCATATTCACTCACAGACGATGTACTAGAGATGATGCGCACCCAAGTGATAGACATGGCTAAATCGCTTAACGTTGTCGGTTTAATGAATACACAGTTAGCTTATCAAGATGGTGAAATTTACGTGATTGAGGTAAATCCTCGCGCTTCCCGTACCGTTCCATTTGTCTCTAAAGCGATTAGTGCACCATTAGCGAGTATCGCAGCACGCGTCATGTCAGGCAAAACTTTGCAAGAATTAAACTTCACTAGTGAAATTATTCCTCAACATTACAGTGTTAAAGAAGCAGTATTTCCATTTAATAAATTTTTGGGTGTTGATCCAATATTAGGCCCTGAAATGCGTTCAACAGGTGAAGTAATGGGCATTGGTGATGACTTCGCCTCCGCTTTCGATAAGGCGCAGCTGGCAGCAGGATCGCGTGCACCAGAAGATGGTAAAGTATTTATTAGTTTACGTCGTCTAGACCGAGATAATTTAGTTGAGTTGGGTCAAAAACTTGCAGCACAAGGGTTTAGTTTAGTGGCTACTCGTAGTAATCGCGATTCTTTGATTGAAGCTGGATTGGAATGTGAAATGATTAATAAAGTATCGGAAGGTTCACCGCATATTGTTGACATGATTAAAAATGATGACATTGATTTAATTATCAACTCAACAGAAGATACTCAAGGTGTAGAAGATGCAGCAGAGATTCGCTGTCAGGCGTTGGTTCACAAAGTGCCTTTCACCACAACAGTTGCTGCGGCATTTGCAATGCTTGATGGTTTAAAGACTCATGAAAAGATCACAGTAAGAACAGTTCAATCTTTAAATAATTAAAGGAGCGTAATATGGATAGCATTCCAATGACAGTCGGTGGCGCTAAAGCGTTAGAAGTTGAACTATTAAATCTAAAGGATGTTGAGCGACCACGTATTGTAGAAGAAATTGCAACCGCACGTGCTCATGGCGACCTCAAGGAAAATGCTGAATATCATGCCGCCAAAGAAGAGCAAGGTTTTATTGAAGGACGTATTAAAGAAGTAGAGTCTAAGCTTTCTCGTATGCAAGTGATTGATGTTACTAAGCTTGTTCAAAATGGTCGTTGTGTTTTCGGAACTACTATTAGCTTGATGAATATTGAAGATGATAGTGAGATCATATATCAAATCGTTGGCGAAGATGAAGCTGACATTGGTCTTAACAAAATCTCTTGCCATTCGCCTATTGCAGCAGCCTTAATGGGTAATGAAGAAGGTGATGAGGTCACTGTAAAAGCGCCAAAGGGCGATATAATCTACGAAATTTTAGAAGTTCAATACATCTAAACTACATCAAGTTAACTTTACTAAATAGCAAAATACATACTAGGCTAAACAGCCAAAACTTAATAATTTATTTATCCTCGTGGATGGTGTTTGGTGTGTTGGGATTTTAATTGCATGTTTTGAATATGCGTATAAATCTGAGTAGTGGCAATATCACTATGACCTAGCATTAGTTGCACACTGCGTAAATCTGCACCTTGTTGCACCAGATGAGTGGCAAAGGCATGACGAAGTGTGTGAGGAGATAGAGGTTTGTCAATTCCGGCTTGAAGTGCATAAGCTTTAATGATGTAAAAAAAGTTTTGACGACTCATGCCACTACCTCGGTTAGTTAGAAAATAGCTATTAGTTTGCCCTTTTGTTAGTAGAGAGGGTCTAGATTCTTTTTCATAATTTTGCAAACAGTCTATTGCAATATCACCCAACGGTAAAAGCCTTTCTTTTCCACCTTTGCCAACAACTCTAACATATTCTTCGTTGAGGTTTAAGTGTTGCATTTCTATATTGATTAATTCACTCACCCGCAATCCACAGGAATATAACAGCTCGAGCATGGCGCGATCTCTTAATCCAAACACGGTGGTAATATTAGGCGCATCAAGTAAGGCCTCAACTTCTGAAACATCTAGAAAGACAGGTAATTTTTGTTCTAATTTTGGATGATGGAGTGCGCTAGTAGGGTTGCTGGTAACGATATTCTGCTTAAGCAAGTAATGATAAAACAGGCGTAAACAGGTAAGCATGCGAGCCTGAGTGGCACTACTGAATTTCTTTTCTTGTCTAAAAGAAAAATATTGTTGAATGATTTTATCGGTCACTTTCTCTAGTGGACATTTAATCCATTTGCAAAATAGAGTGAGATCAGATCGATAAGCGCCCAAGGTATTGTTACTGGCGCCAGAAGAAAGCCAATAATGATCAAGAAATTGTTCAATAAGTTGAATGTCGCTATTCATAGTTAAATTTTAGACAAAAAAATACCGGCTGATTGCCGGTATTTGTAAAGAACCTGATTGGCTTTATTTTTTAGCCAGCTTTTCTTTAATTCTAGCCTTCTTACCAGTAAGTTCACGAAGGTAGTAAAGTTTCGCTTGACGAACTTTACCACGACGCTTAACTTCAACAGAATCAATCATTTTAGAATGTGTTTGGAAAACCCTTTCAACACCTTCACCATGAGACATTTTTCTCACTGTAAATGCTGAACCAATGCCACGATTTTTCTTACCAATAACAACACCTTCGAATGCCTG
>NZ_JAQWSS010000082.1 GCF_029243085.1 Candidatus Thioglobus sp.
ACAATTATCTTTGGTGTCGCGCACCACTTCCATTTCAAACTCTTTCCAGCCACGGATTGACTCTTCTACTAACAACTCATTGGTTGGAGATAAATCAAGGCCACGCTCACAGATTTCAATAAATTCTTCTTTGTTAAAGGCGATACCGCCACCTGAGCCACCCATTGTAAATGAGGGGCGAATAACCGTTGGATAGCCAACAGTCTCTTGTACAGCAAACGCTTCTTCTAGTGTATGGGCAACAGCTGCTTTAGGCATATCCAAGCCAATTTTCAGCATTGCTTCACGGAATAAATCACGATCTTCCGCCTTATCAATTGCTTCTTTTCTTGCGCCAATCATTTCCACACCATGCTTCTCTAGGACGCCATGACGTTCTAGGTCAAGCGCACAATTTAGAGCTGTCTGGCCACCCATAGTAGGCAGTAATGCATCTGGCTTTTCAACTTCAATAATCTTTTCAAGCGTACGCCATTCAATCGGCTCAATATAAGTTGCGTCTGCCATCTGTGGATCGGTCATGATCGTAGCAGGATTGGAATTAACCAAAATTACCCGATATCCTTCTTCGCGCAATGCTTTACAAGCTTGAGCGCCAGAATAATCAAATTCACAGGCTTGCCCAATGACAATTGGGCCGGCACCAATAATTAAAATACTTTTTAGGTCTTGTCTTTTTGGCATTATTCTCTAAGTGTTTGTTCTTTTAAAATTCGTCGTCTTCTGTCACTGGCGGATTACCGTCAAAGATATCAAACTCACGTTTTTGTAAATAAGAAGATCGCATAGTGATATAAGGATCGTCTGATTGATCGATTAAGTCTGTTACAGGGAGTAGCTCCACGCGCTTATCAATGAGATTCATGGTGCTTGCGCTTAGTGCACCCATATCTTCCATTTCATTAATTAAATTAGCATCAGAACTTAAGTCAACGTACAAGCCTGCACTATCTCTTAGTGTTGAAGGGCCCATCAATGGTAGTACGATATACGGACCTTCGTTCACACCCCAGAGTGCCAGCGTTTGACCAAAATCTTCATTGGTTGTGGTTAAGTCGATCTCAGTAGCAACATCAAACAAACCATACAAGCCCACTGTAGAGTTAACCGCAATACGGCCCAATGTTATGGCACTTTGCTCTACTTTGAATTGTAGGATTTGATTAGCAAGGGTAGTAACATCACGTAAATTACCAAAAAAATTACTCACACGATCTTGAACAAAATTAGGCATATTGTCTTTATACGCTCGAGAAACTGGCTCTAATAGATTGTCGTCAATTGTTTCATTAAACTCGTATACAACTCTATTGGTTTCTTCAAACGGATCGATTTCTGCCACGGCAAAAGAACTGCTTATCAATAGCAGCAAACCTATCAAAAATTTATTCACTGACTTATCTCCTTAATAAATATATCAAACAAACCACTAACGTCATGAGGGCCTGGAGAGGCTTCTGGATGCCCCTGGAAACTAAATGCCCTCTTACCTTTAACTCGTACACCCTGAATAGTATCATCAAATAGCGAACGGTGTGTCACTTCAAGATTGGCCGGCATACTGGTTTCTGCTACCGCAAAACCATGATTTTGCGACGTAATCATGACTTGTTTAGTGTCTAAATCTTGCACTGGATGATTCGCACCATGGTGACCAAACTTCATCTTTTCGGTTTTTGCACCACTAGCCAAAGCTAATAATTGATGACCCAAACAAATACCAAAAATCGGCATGTCTTTTTCTAATAATACTGCAATATTGCTAATGGCATAATCACATGGCTCAGGATCACCTGGACCATTTGATAAAAATACGCCATCTGGATTCATAGCTAAAACCTCTGCCACTGGGGTTTGAGCATTAACCACTGTTAAATCACAACCACGATCAACTAGCATTCTTAAGATGTTAGTTTTAACGCCGTAGTCGTACACAACAACTTTAAACTTCGAATCTAATTCAGCAAACTCCCCTGTTTCTAAAAAATAAGAGCCCTTATTAAACTGGTATTGCTCTGGAGTAGAAACCACTTTTGCTAGGTCCATATTTTTCAATCCGGCAAAGGATTGAGCTTTGGCAATTGCTGCCGCTTCATCAATATTATCGCCAGCAACAATGCAACCTTTAAGAGAGCCGTTTTCACGTAAATGGCGAGTTAATGCACGAGTATCAATATCACTAATAGCCACAATATTGTTAGTCTGCAAGTACTCGTCCAATGGCATTGTATTGCGCCAATTACTACTAAGTAGCGGTAAGTCACGAATAATTAAGCCAGCTGCATAAACCTTACTAGACTCTTCATCAACAACATTTGTTCCGGTGTTGCCAATATGAGGATAGGTTAATGCAACAATTTGTTGCGTGTATGAAGGATCCGTTAGAATTTCTTGGTAACCAGTCATTGAGGTGTTAAATACCACTTCACCCAATGTATCTCCACTAGCGCCAATAGATTTTCCATAAAAAACTCGACCATCTTCTAATGCTAATAAGGCAACTTGTGACACCGGATACTCCTTAATGAAAAACTTCGGGAATTTTACCATATTGTGTTACTTGCCTGAGGGTCAAATATATGAATCTAATGGGTATAATTACACTTAAACCATAGCGAGGGAATCTAATGGAAATTACAGTAGAAAATATCAAATGTGGCGGTTGTGCTGGTTCAATTACCAAAAAATTATCCGCAGATTTTGCAACTGATAAAATAGAGGTTAATATCGAACAAGGTATTATCAACATTGACATTGACGAATCTAAAAGAGATGAGTTGGCTCAAGTTCTTTTAGATTTAGGCTACCCAGAGATAGACTCTGTGCATGGTTTTGATTCGGCCAAGGCTAAAGCAAAATCATTTGTTTCTTGCGCTATTGGCAAAATAGACAAATGATTGTAATCGTTAACGGTAAAGAGCTAGAACTGCAATCTTCAGCGACAGCTGAAGATTTAATCAATCAACTTAACTACCAAGATCAGCGTATTGCTTTGGAAGTAAACGAGGCCATCATTCCAAAATCTGGGCACGCCGAATTTACATTAAATGCTAATGATAAGATTGAAATTATCAAAGCTGTGGGTGGCGGTTAAACAAACCAGGCTTTAGGAATTTCATCTACACCCATTGGCACAACGCTCAATTGCTGTGCCACACCCACATTAAGTTTAACTTCTACATCAACACTTGCCTGCTCTCGGCCTTGAGAATAACGCGCTAAAATTTGAGCAGCAATCTTAAGATCTTCTTGATTAGGCTCTCCATCAATTAATGCAATTGGTCCATTACAACTGGTTGGGTAAAGGTTTGCGTATTGATTTCGATAGCCTTCTAAAAACTTAACCTCGCCCTCTTCTCTAGCAATGATCATTTTAAAACGCTGATTTGGTCGGATATGGCGCCCTACCTTCAACATCATTAAATCATCTAATTGATAATCACGATTACCGCGAGCCTGCCACATATCAACCAATTTATCAGAGTATTGTTTGTCAGTTAAAAAGCAGCAACCGCCTGCAGGGGTTGCATAATCTTCAAAGCCGTATTCTTTAGCTAAGGCCATTTGTGGTTTGCGTGTACGTCCTGAAAAATCCAGTAATTGTTCGCGATCAACCCAGCCCTCTTTTTCTGCCTTAGTTTCTGGCAAATGCTTAGCGCATAAAGGGCGTAATAGTAAATCATCTGCACCTGACTCTTCTTGTACAACGGGCATGGTGTCTTTGCGTTGTGACATGGGGCGCTGACCCATTACCTCGCCGGTAATAATAAAGTCAAAATCATTTTCCTCCATCCACTGTTTAGCTTTTTTCACCATAAAGCCTTTACAATCTAAACATGGATTCATATTCTTGCCATAACCATGTTTTGGGTTTAGCAACACATCTCGATATTCTTCAATAACATCAATAATATGCAGCTTAATGCCCAGCTGCTCAGCCACCCATAAAGCATTGTTGCGTTTTGGCTTATCACTCTTCTGCTTACGAATTGCATGCGTATGCCCTTCGACACAAAAACCTGTGAAGAAATTAATACCTTCAACATGAATCCCTTGATCAAGCAATAACTTAGTGCTCAACAATGAATCTAATCCGCCTGAAATTAACGAAACTGCTTTAATTTGTTTTTTATCTGTCATAATTTTTTTTATTTACGCTGGCCACTCACACAGCACCATTCATCTTTTTGTACCACTTTCAGATGTTCAAAATACTCTCCATAAGCATCAAGAATCATGGGTAGTTGATTTTCCATAATACCGGATAATGCAATTCTACCATTTGATTTCACCAAGCCTGAAAAATGCTCACATAAACTAACCAAAGGGTTAGCTAAAATATTAGCAATTAATAAATCTACTGGATCAAGCTTACCTTCATCATCCGTATGCAATACGTTAATTTTATCTTGGCATTGGTTTGTCTCAATATTATTAATTGTAGCAACGACTGCTTGAGGGTCATTATCCACGGCGATTGCTTGTGTAGCACCTAATTTAATTGCCGCAATCGCTAAAATACCAGTACCCGAGCCATAATCAATCACTGTGCAATTTTTGGGTGCATTAGCATCTAGATATTGCAAACAAAGATCTGTGGTTTGATGGGTGCCTGTACCAAATGCTAAACCAGGATCCATATCAATAATAACGGCGTCATTTGGTAAGTCTGAATCATCCTCCCAGGAAGGGCAAATCCAAATTTTCTCTCCGAATTGCATGGCATGAAAATCTTTCTTACACTCATTTTCCCAAACACGATCTTTAAGCAATTCAAAGCTCGCCTCATGAACATTACAAATCTGACTAAGCATTTGCTTAATATGCGCCTGATCCGCCTCTAAGTCAAACAAGGCAGTGATAGTAACATGTTGCCACAAAGGGGTTTCGCCAACAGGTGGCTCAAAAATAGCATCGTCTTTTGTATCAAGAAAAGTTACAGAAACACTCTCTAGTCCAGTGAGTATTTCACTAACAAAGTCAGCCTGATCTTTACTTGTTTGTAAGGTTAATTGCATCCAGTCCATAGCATTCAAATTATACCTGTGTGCAATAATCTACATATCCTATATCAATAAATTGTCGTCAAAACCAATATAGTAAATAAGATCAACCATTCAAAGACAGTCAAGAAACTTCTATATACCCCCTAAGGGATAGGTGGCAATATCACTATAAAATAGTGCTAAAAACTTGCATTTACGTATAATTTGTTTCGTTCACATCTTTAAGTCAAAAGATTTAAAGGTTTATTAATTATTAGGAGATATCATGGCTAACGGCATTACAAAAGGCAACAGACCTTCATTAGGAAGCAGCTTAGAGAAATTAAACGCAAGCAACCCTTTAAACAAAAGAGACGGTAAAGAAACTATTGCTGCAACTCAAGACTACAAAAAAGGCATGAAGTCTGCAGAAGAATTAGAAGATTTTAGATAGTACCGGCAACGGCTAGCTAAATTCAAAAAACCCTCTTACGAGGGTTTTTTAACACTTTGGATTTGGCTACGCCATATCCATAAAAACTAAACGTATATTTATAAAATTTGATAACAATCAATCTTATATAATATTTTTAATTAAATTCACAATGGTATTACAATGGCATTAGATAGAACAGGAAACGGCTACTTAGTAGATCCTTCAATTTGGACCGAAGAAATTATGCATGAGATGGCAGCAGAAGACGATATTACTTTATCAGACTCTCAGGTTACTCAAATCCTTGCAGCAAGAGAATATTTCTCTGATAACTCATCAGTTCCACCAATTAGAACTTTTGCAAAATACGTCAAAATTGACAAAAAAGTTCTTTTCAAAGAATGGCTAACTGGCCCTATGAAGCCTATTACTAAGTATGGTGGCATGCCTCAACCAACAGGTTGTGTATAAAGCACCAACTGCTTAGACTAAAAAACCCTCTTACGAGGGTTTTTTATTGTCTGACTGTTAAAACAGATTGCTATAGATCTAACAAATCTGCAATCGAATCAACAACCCCCATTTTTATAATAGGATCTTGACCCTCTTCAATGATCAATGTGGCTGGCACACCACGAACGCCGTATTTTTGTGCATACGCACCCCCTCTCACTTCCGTAACATCAAGCGTTTCAATAGTCCAGCCTGATGATTCTAGTTCAGCTTTAAATGAATTGAAAATAGGTTCATATTGTTTACAAGGTGCACAGCTCTCTGAGCTTAATTTAACAATTTTTTTGGCCATAATGTTAGTCCTAATGGTTGTTATAGAAGATCTTTAACTGAAGCCAAAGCTGAGTCAATATTGTCTGGCTGAGTGCCGCCACCCTGTGCCATATCTGGTCGACCACCGCCTTTACCGCCCACCTGCAAGGCTACATGATTAAGAATCTTACCCGCCTGATATTGCTTGGTTAAATCTTTAGTTACACCAGAAACCAAAGCAACTTTACCGTCATTAACTGCTGCCAATACCACAACAGCAGAACCTAACTTATCTTTAAGTTTATCAGCAATGTCGCGTAAATCTTTACCACTCACCCCGGTAACAACCGTGGCTAGTAATTTAACACCATTTACTTCAACAGCTTGACCAGCAATGTCATCACCTTGACTGCTCGCTAGCTGTTTTTGGAAAGTGGCGATTTGCTTTTCTAATTCTTTTTGTTGCTTTATTAGCTGCGCTACTTTTTCAACCGCTTGCGCATTGTTTGACTTAGTCATCTGTGCAATAGCACTCAAACTATCTTCAGTTTGCTTATCAAATTGATAAGCATCATAACCAGTCATTGCTTCGATACGACGCACGCCTGCAGCAATACCACCTTCTGAAACAATTCTAAACAAGCCAATATCACCCAACTGATTAACGTGAGTACCACCACAAAGCTCTACTGAAAAATTATTCTTACCCATGCTTAACACGCGCACACTATCACCATATTTTTCACCAAAGAGTGCCATTGCACCTTTTTTCTTTGCTGTTTCGATATCAGTTACATCGGTATGAACGATAGAATTACCCAAGATTCGGCGATTCACCGTTGCTTCGATCTTATCCAAATCAGTTTTATCAATCACTTCATCATGTGAGAAGTCAAAACGTAGCTTTTCGCTATCGACCAAAGAACCTTTCTGCGTGACTGTTTCGCCCAAAACACTGCGTAGTGCTGCATGCAGAAGGTGTGTCGCTGAGTGGTTACGGGCAATACGTTTACGTTTGCGTGCATCTACTTTAGCTTCAAGCACGTCACCTTGCTTAATCACACCACTTAACACAACACCATGATGCTCAAAAGCGCCTGTTTTTTGTTTTTGTGTATTGGTAACTTCGAATTCAACGCTATTATTAGTTAGCAAACCACTGTCACCAACTTGGCCACCTGATTCTGCATAAAAACTAGATTGCGCCAAAACAATAATTGCTTGATCGCCAGCTTCAATAAAATCAACCAACTCACCATCTTTAATTAATGCCTG
>NZ_JAQWSS010000013.1 GCF_029243085.1 Candidatus Thioglobus sp.
TGAAACTTTTCCATTAGTCACCTCACCCACCCCTTTGACAGTTCCAGATGCATAATAAAGCGTAATTTTTGATTGCCTACTATTCACATATTCCAAAAGAATTTTAACTCTTCCAGTTTTGTCGTAATCGGTTGTTGTAACACGCTTACCATCTTTGTATTCTCTAACTTGCTCAATCTCTCCCGTTGGGTAGTATGTAGTAAAGCTTTCAGCTAAGGTCTGATAGGAGGTGCCTAATACCATCACCCCTATTAAAATAGAAATTTTTACATTCTTAACCATTGGTATAAACTTGTTCATGATAAAGTCAATTGGGCAGTGTTTAATCAATTAAAAACAATCAGCACTATTGTAACGTGATAAATCAATAATATAAAACTTAACTTTTAAATAATCTAAGTGGTGACTTGTTAATTTGCTTTATAAACATTTACCAAGACTACGCCAATTACTATTAAAAACAATCCTGTAATGGTTTGCCAGTTTAAAGGCTGCTTATAATATATATAGCTTAGAACTGCTATTGAAAATACACCCAAACCTGCCCAAGAAGAATAGACAATTGGCAAAGGGAGTTTTTGAGAAACAATCGCTAAGAAATAAAATGAAACAATGTATGACAACATAAGAATTATTGTTGGCACTGCCTTTGTAAAATTTTGTGATAACGGCAACATCATTGTTCCTATCACCTCAAAAGTAATTGCGAGAACAAGAATTAGATATGCGTTCATTTAATGATTAATAAAAGACCGGGAAAGTCTTATAGGATATGGTGCGCTCGAGGTGATTCGAACACCCGACATTTGGCTTCGGAGGCCAACACTCTATCCAGCTGAGCTACGAGCGCGAAATTGAACTAAAGAGGTGTTAATACTCTTAGTTAAGCGCCATCAGTTGTGCAAAAAACAGCTTGCATGTTTTCAACTAATTTAAGAATCTTTACATCCTTCACCTTACACAAGATCTTATTGCCATCACGTCTTGACTCAACAATATCTTTTGTTCTAAGAATATCGATATGTTGAGAAATATTTGATTGTGAAGATCCTACTTGCTTAACAATCTCTAAAACTGGCAATTCATCATCCTTAAGTGCACATAAGATTTTTAGGCGCAATGGATGAGCCATTGCTTTTAAAGCTTTTGTTGCCTTTTCAATATCTTCTTCTTTTTCTAATAAAGTCATTTCACTCATAATTTTTTTCTTGTTCTATGTTTAATGAAGAATTAAAGTTTGCCTAGCATACCGTATACACCATATCTTCTTAGTTTAATTAACACCATTTTTTGATAATAATTGATCAAGCTGTCATTATTTAAAACAACATCTGCGATTTTCCACTGTTTATCAGCAGCTTTATGGAAGATTAAATCTAAAAACATGCCATACGAATAGTAACCATTCACTTTAAGTTTTAATGCGATAGCACCACCTATAATAGGTCTAGCAGATATAAATTGAAATGAAGTTGAGCGAGTTTGGCTTAATTTTGACAAAAGAGAACTTACAATACTGTGTTTAATTTTATTGGTAAAAAAGGCCTTTTCTTCAGCGCCAAGCTGAAGACTACTTACTAACAAGATTTCATTGGCAATATGATCAAAATCGAACAACGGGGCTACTTCGGTTTCTACCAATGTACCAACAAGTTGTGGCGTATAGTTAGCCACTGTTGTTAGTTGATTAAGCTTTACAATAGCTCTCTGAATAGTTTGAACTGGGCCAGCAACCTTTTTTTGCTTAACTATATTTGCAACCTCTTCAACCTCTTCAACCTTTGCATTTGCATTTGCATTTGAAACAGTATTATTACTTTGAGTATTTACAAGCTCTTCTTGGGCAAAGCTAGTCACTGATAAAGATAATAAAAAAGCTACTAGTATTACATTCAATCTTCTCATTTTTTCTCCATTTAATAAAATCAAAAACAAGTAAAATCTTAAAAGATATCTTTTGTTTTTTTTCATTATTATATTTAAACTTCTTATAAGTAAATCACTATATTATGACTTTCTTTAATTTTTCAAAATTCTCTTTATTTTCAATTGTTTTTACGGTGTTTTTTTTCGCCTCATTACCTACAATCGCCAAAACTACCACTGAAGAACACAGTCTAGAAGATCTGGTAACCAACTTAGCGGTAGTGTTTAGTGATATCAAACAACTATATGTTGACGATGTTAATGACAAAGAATTGTTTGATAATGCCATCAAGGGTATGGTTAGCGGATTAGATCCTCATTCAGTTTATTTAGAACCTAAAGAACAAGAAGATCTAATGGAGAGCGCTTCAGGTAAGTTTGGTGGGCTTGGTATTGTTATTAGTAAAAAAGATGATGGTATTCAGGTAATCTCTCCTATAGACGACACCCCTGCTTATAAAGCTGGCATTCAAGCGGGCGATCTAATTGTTAAAATTGGCAATAAGCCAGTACCCGGAATGAGTCTTGAAGATGGTGTTGACTTAATGCGTGGTGAGCCTGGCACCAAAGTTGAAATTACAATTTCTCGAAAAAATCAAAAACCTTTTAAAGTGGAAATTACCCGTGAGATAATCACCATTGTTACTGTTAAAGGCTATTTATTAGAGGAGAACATTGGGTATGTGCGCATCTCTAGTTTTCAAGGCCCAACTGCTGGCCTGGTAAAAGAAACCATTTCCAAATTAGTTAAAGAAAACAAAGGTTATTTAGAATCTTTAGTGTTAGATTTACGCAACAATCCTGGTGGTGTGTTAAGTGGTGCTGTAGATGTTTCCAACTTATTTATTGATAAAGCTGGTTTGGTGGTTTATACCAAAGGCAGAATTCCAAGTTCGAATCTAAAATTTAAAACTGAACGTGGCGATGTTCTGCTAGATTCACCAATGGTTGTTTTAATTAATGAAGGCTCTGCCTCTGCATCCGAGATTGTAGCAGGTGCCCTTCAAGATCATAAAAGAGCTGTTGTTATGGGTAGCACCTCTTTTGGCAAGGGCTCTGTACAAACCATTGTTGAAATGAATAAAGGTTATGGTTTAAAAGTAACCACTGCTCGGTATTACACACCTAATGGTCGGTCGATCCAAGCAAAGGGGATTGTGCCTGATATTGAACTTAAAAACATCAGTCTTGAGAATGAAGAAGAAGAATCAGTTATCAACATCAAGGAAAATGATTTAAGTGGGCATTTAGAGCAAGAGAACCCAAGCACCATGTCTGAATCTGAAATTATTGAAGCTCAAGAAAAAAACCAAGCGTCATTAGACAAAAAGGCTATTGAAAAACTCAAAAAAGATTATTTTGTACATGAGGCAACTAATCTACTCAAAGCCTTAACGGTTTTAGGTAAATAATTGATGGCAATTACGCTAGCAATAGCAAATCAAAAAGGCGGCGTGGGAAAAACCACTACTGCTGTTAATTTGAGCGCTGCATTAAAAGCAATTAAAAAACGCGTACTAATGATTGACATCGATCCTCAAGGTAACGCCACTATGGGTTGTGGGGTAGATAAACACATGTTGGAGAATTCAATCTGTGAGCTATTATTGGATGAATGCAGTATCAATAAAGCTATTACTCATGTCGATGAATCAGGGATTGATGTCTTAGGGGCAAATACAGATTTAATTGCTGCCGAAGTGGCTTTACTACGTGGCCAAAATTCTGAATTCAAATTAAAAAATGCCATCCGTTCCATTGCCAGTCAATACGACTATGTTATTATTGACTGTCCGCCTTCTCTGAATATGCTGACTATTAACGCTTTTACTGCTGCAAATGGCATTATTATTCCAATGCAGTGTGAATATTATGCGTTGGAAGGTCTGAGTGCACTCATGCAAACCATTGAAAAGATTAAAACAACCACTAATCCTGAACTTGAGATTACTGGCTTGGTTAGAACCATGTACGATACACGTAACAATCTTTCAAATGAAGTCTCTATACAATTACAACAATATTTCTCACACAAAGTGTTTAAAACTATTGTGCCTAGAAATGTAAAATTAGCAGAAGCACCCAGTTTTGGACAAGATGCTATCAGCTATGCAAGATCATCAAAAGGCGCAATTTCCTATATCTCTTTAGCCAGTGAAGTGCTGAGAAAAACATCAATTAATTAATTATTATGGCAAAAACATCAAAACTTGGTCGTGGACTAGATATTTTATTAGGACAAGTCGGGACAAACAGCGACAGCGCCACTAGCAACACTGAAAATAGCATGACAATGTTAAGTGTAAATGCGCTACAACGCGGTAAATTTCAACCAAGAGATGATATAGATCCAGATACAATCAAAGAGTTAGCAGACTCTATCAAATCTCAAGGTGTTATTCAGCCGCTGGTAGTTCGTAAAGTAACGTACGATAAATATGAAATTATCGCAGGTGAGCGTCGTTGGCATGCTTCACAACTTGCAGGACTTGATGAAGTGCCTGTTATCATTCGTGAGATTGATGACCAAGTTGCGCTTGCCATTGGACTGATTGAAAATATTCAACGCGAATCATTAACACCACTTGAAGAAGCAAAGGCCTTGCTAAAATTAATAGAAGATTTTAAGATGACTCATGAGGAAATCTCTAGTGTTGTTGGTCGTTCTCGTTCAAGTGTCAGCAATCTTATTCGACTATTACAACTTGGAGAAGGTGCAAAAGAGCTATTAAACAACGGCAAAATTGAAATGGGACACGCTCGTGCACTTCTACCCTTGGATGACGACAATCAACTATTAGTTGCAAATCAAGTGGTTGCAAAATTGTTGTCAGTACGTCAAACAGAAGAACTGGTTAAGCGCGTATTAAATCCTAAGCCAAAAATCACAACTTCTATTGAGCCACATATTTCAGAACTAATGAATTCTCTAACAGAGCGATTAGAAACCAAAACTGAAATCAAAGTAACTGGCGATAAGGGTAAGATTATTATTCATTACAAGTCTACAGAAGAGCTTGATAATATCTTAAAGCACATTAACTAAATTATTAATGTAATCGTCTCTATTAAACGATTACAAAGTGTTTAATTGGCTAGTTAAAGCCGCCAATGCGATCTAGCTTTAATGAATCATCATAGTGCATCCAAATACCAAACGCCTTACCGATAATGTATTTTTCCGGAACAAAACCCCAGAAGCGTGAGTCACTACTACGAGCACGATTATCACCCATAACAAAATAATGCCCTTCTGGCACGATTGCTTTCACACCTCTTGAATGTTGATTGGGATCAAGTAGAATATCGTGAGGATTTACATCTAACAGTTCACGTTTATGCTTAAAGCCTGTCATGCCAGAGCCAGATTCGACACCTTGGTAATCAGCATAATCTTCATAGGCAATTTTTGCATCATTAATGTATAGCTGGTCTTCACGGTACACAATCTTATCGCCCGGAACGCCAACAACACGCTTAATGAAATCAGCGCCCTGGTATTTTGCATTTTTTTCATAATTAGGATATCTGAAAACAATAGAATCACCTCTTTCAGGTTTATTAAACTCAATCAATTTTTTGTTAATTACTGGAATTGTCACACCATAATTAAATTTAGAAACTAGAATAAAATCACCAGTTAATAAGGTTGGCATCATTGAGTTAGATGGAATTCTGAAAGGCTCAACAACAAAACCACGCAACATGAAAACCAACAACAATACTGGGAAAAATTCAGCTGACCACTGAACAATTTTTGGGCGATTCAAATACTTCTCGTTTTTATTAAAACGCAAAAACATAACAAAATAAACAAACTTAGTAAATCCCGTTTTATCAGGCGTTGAATGCGCTTTATCACCAGATTTGTTAAACAATAAATGATCAAGGCTAACAATCACAAAAGCAGTGATCAAAAACAAGGCTAAATACGATGAAACATCCCAAGCAAAGAACGGTGATGCGTTTTCAAGTGTCATAATTTAATATCCATTAAAAAAAAAGGTTCAATAAAACTTTGTTATTATATAATAACTTCTTTTTATAGTTTTCACATTGGAGGAAATACAATGGCATTAGCAGATTTAGAAAGAGATGGTCACGGTTATTTAGTTGACTTAAATGAATGGAATGAAGATATCGCTCGTGAACTTGCAGCGGAAGAAGGTATTGAGTTAACTGATGATAGCTTCAAGCTAATTAAATTCCTACGTAACGAGTACATCAATAATAACGCTAACCAGCCTAATGAGCGCAACATGGTTAAAGGCTTAAAGTCTGACTGGGAAGGTAAATTAGATACCAAATCATTATACAAATTATTCCCTAAAGGTCCTGCTAAGCAAGCTGGAAAAGTTTCAGGCCTTCCAGAGACAAGACGTAAAGGTGGTTACTAAGCAAATAAGCTGGTAATTCAATAAAAAAAGGCGCTCATTGAGCGCCTTTTTTTATTGTGCAATTATTTTTTTTATTTACACTTCAGCAACACTCATTCCCGCAGCATTTGCTAACTCTACAAAATTTGGAAATGAGGTCATCACATTGTCCACACCATTGATTTCAATTGGGTAATCACATCGCAACGACGCTACTGTAAATGACATTGAAATACGGTGATCATGATGAGATTCAATGATTCCGGTTGGCTGTTGAAATTCTCCACCCTGAATTTTAATACCATCTTCTAATACTGTATTTTTAATACCTAGAGTGGTTAAGCCATCAGCCATTACTTGGATACGGTCCGACTCTTTAACACGTAACTCTTTTGCACCTGTTAAAACGGTTTCACCCTCAGCACAACTAGCAGCAATGAACACTGCAGGGAATTCATCAATAGCCAATGGTACAAACTCTTCTGGAATATGAATACCGGTTAACTTAGATGATTTAATACGAATATCAGCTAATAACTCACCGCCGATCTCGCGTTCATTTGACAAAGTCAAGTCTGCACCCATTAATTGCAAAATATTAATTACACCTGTTCTAGTTGGATTGATATTAACACCTAGTAAAGTGATATCTGCTTGCGGTGCAATACTTGCAGCAACCATAAAGAATGCTGCTGATGAAATATCACTTGGCACTTGAATTTCAGTTGCTGTTAATTCACCGCCACCAGTTAAACACATTTGATTATCTGTAACACGAACCTTATAACCCAAACCCTTTAACATGCGCTCAGTATGGTCGCGAGTTGGCGCTGGCTCAGTTACACAAGTCTCACCTTGTGCATATAAACCAGCCAACAGCACACAAGATTTCACTTGAGCAGATGCTACTGGAAGATCATAGTTAATGCCTGTTAAATTCTGACCGCCAGTAATTTTTAAAGGCGGCTTGCCATCATTGCTATCGATCACAGCACCCATTTCTGTTAATGGATTAATAACTCTACCCATTGGGCGCTTTGATAATGACACATCGCCAATTAATTCACAATCAAATTCTTGAGCTGCAAGAATGCCTGACATTAATCTTATAGATGTGCCTGAATTGCCTAAATCTAACGGATTTTCGGGTTTTTTTAAGCCATTAATACCAACACCATGAATGGTAACGCAATCACCTTCACGTTCAATTTCAACACCCATGGCTTGAAATGCTTTTAAAGTAGACAAGGCATCTTCACCTTCTAAAAATCCCGTAACCTTGGTGACTCCTTGACTCAACGAACCTAGCATGATTGAACGATGAGAAATGGACTTATCTCCAGGTACTTTTAGATTGCCTGACAATTTTTTGGCAGGACTTGCAATAAACTTACTCATAATATTTAGTCTTTTAACCAGGCGTCTCTTGCAGATTTTGCATCGATAAATAAATGCTCTAACGCTTCTGACTGGTTGTTTTTAATTAAATTTGCTATCTTATCTAAACTTTGTTGATAGCCCTCTATGTGTTTTACAATTTGCTCTGGATTATTAATACATATATCACGCCACATAACTGCATCACTTGAAGCAATACGTGAGAAATCTTTAAATCCGCCAGCTGCATAATTACATGCTTGTGGATTGCTAGCTATTAAATAATCCATTAATGAAAATGCAAGCATATGCGGAAGATGTGAAGTCATGGCTAACAGATCATCGTGTTTGTCTGTATTCATAAGCTCCACTTTTGCGCCCACACTTGCCCATAAACTACTAACGGTATCAACAGACACGGTGTTGGCATTCTTTTCAGGGGTGATAATTACGCGTTTATTGGCAAACAAAGTGGCATCCGCAGCCTCAACACCGCTTTGCTCTTTGCCAGCAATCGGATGTGCGGCAATAAAGTTCTCTGGCATATGGCCAAATACCTGCTTGGCAATTGTAACCACACTACCCTTAGTACTACCTACATCAGTAATAATCATCTGCTCAGTAATATGTGGCTTAATCATTTCTAGCACGGTTTCAAAACTATTAACTGGTGTTGCAATTAATACCAAATCAACCTGTTTTAATGCTTGAGAAATATCCAAAGAGTACTCATCGATCACATTTAGCTCTTGCGCCTTGATCAAGCTTGATTCATTTCTACCAAAACCAACAATAGTTTTGACTTGATTGGATTTTTTTAGGCCTGCTGCAAAAGATCCACCAATTAGACCAACGCCAATAATACAAATCCTGTCCATCATAATACTGCTTTTAAAGCTTCAAGAAAATCCGAGATTTCTCTAGAGGTGCCAATAGATACTCTTAGGTAGTTTTTCATTTCCACAGGGCGAACAATAAACCCAAGTTCCAACAACTGCTGGTAAGATTTTGGTGCATCATCAACCTTAACAGCAATAAAATTAGCAGCAGAAGGAATATAACTTAAACCTAATCTATCAAAGCCATCTGCCAGTTGTTTTAAGCCATTTTTATTAGCGATGACCGAACGCACCAAATGAGATTGATCTTGCAATGAAGTGACGGCAGCTACTTGAGCAATATGATTAACATTGAATGGCTGACGAATACGATTAATATAATCAGCAGTTTTGTTGTTTGAAATTGAATAGCCAACCCTTAATCCAGCTAAACCATAAGCCTTGGAAAAAGTACGAGTAATAATTAAATTATCAAACTCTTTTAACCAACCAATTGCTAAATCGTCACAATCAAGGTATTCAAAATATGCCTGATCTAAAACCACTGTAATTGAATTTGGCACCCGTGACAAAAATGCGTGCACAGCATCATCATCTAACAAGGTTCCCGTTGGATTATTAGGGTTGGCAATAAAGATCAACTTGGTGTTATCTGTAATAGCCAATAACATAGCCTCTAAATCATGACCAAAATCCTTAGATTTAGTTACCACCGCTGTAGCACCAAGTGCTTGAGTTACTAATGGATAAACAACAAATGCATATTCTGAAAATATCACCTCATTGTCACTATTACAAATATAGGCTCTGGCAATTAATTCTAAAATATCATTTGAGCCATTGCCTAGGGTAATAGAATCTGTTGAAACATCAAGATGTTTGCTAATCGCTTGTTTAAGTTCAAAACCATTACCATCAGGATAACGATCAACCTCGTTAACCGCGATCTGCATCGCTTCCAATGTTTTCTGACCAAGACCTAACGGGTTTTCATTACTAGCTAATTTAACGACACGATTAAGACCAAGTTCGCGCTGCAATTCACTAATAGGCTTACCACCCTGATACGGTGTCAGGGATTTTATACTGTCACAAATACTCATAATACCGCCACTGGATACGAACCCAGAACACTAACCTTTTGAACACGATTAGCCACTTCTGCTAAAGCCTCTTTAACTTTTTCATCATTTTGATGGCCTTCGATGTCAATTAAGAATAGATACTCCCACTTAACACCAGGAATAGGATGGCGAGCGAGTTGCACCATATTAATATCTTGATCCTTAAACGGCTCGAGTAATTCATACAGTGCGCCAGATTTATGTTTGGTAACTACTAGAATGGAAGTCTTATCTTCACCAGATGACTCAACAGATTCTTTACTTAAAATTAAAAATCTTGTAGTATTGCCTGTTCTATCTTCAATATTTTTTGCTATTCTCTCAAGTCCGTACAGACTAAGTGCGGCCTCTGAAGCAATTGCTGCTGCACCTACTTCATCTTTAACAATGCGAGCTGCCAAAGCATTGGAAGCCACTGCTTTTAATTCTGCATTTGGATAATGATTTGCCAGCCAACGTTGACATTGATCAAGTGCTTGCTGGTGTGCATAAATAGTTTTAATCTCTTGCGCTTGATCGACACTCATTAATTGGTGCTGAATTGAAATCTCAACCTCGCCACAAATCTTTAGATCTTGTGAATACAGCATATCAACTGTACCGCCAACAACGCCATTAGAAGAGTTCTCAATCGGCACTACGCCATAATGAGCATTGCCTTTCTCAACTTGGTGAAAGATTTCATCAATATTTGCACAATCTAATGTAGAAACTGCATGGCCAAAATGCTTAAGAGCCGCTTCCTGGGTAAATGTTCCCTCAGGGCCTAAATAGGCAATATTTAGCGGTTGCTCTAAAGCAAGACAGGCCGACATAATTTCTCGAAAAATATGCGCCATATCTTTATCTTTTAATTGGCTTTCGTTGCGATCAATGATTGAGCGCAATACTTGTGCTTCACGCTCAGGTCTATAGAAGACGCTATTAACATCGTCTGCCTTTTTAACTTCCGCCACCTCTCCAGCTAAGTCAGCACGCTTACCAATTAATGCTTGGACCTCTTTGTCCAGTGCATCAATTTCAACTCGTAATTCTGCTAGTGTTTTTTTACCCATGTTGCTTCTCAAAATCAGCCATAAATTCAATTAATGCATCCACACCACTCTCAGGCATTGCATTGTATATACTGGCGCGCATACCGCCCACAGACTTATGCCCTTTTAGCGCCAATAAGTTAGCATTATAAGACTTTTCTAGGAATAACTTATCTAGTTTACTGTCTGCTAAAACAAATGGCACATTCATCCATGACCGATACTGTGGATTAACAGGATTTGAGTAAAAGTCAGAACTGTCAATTGCTTGGTAAAGTTTATTAGCTTTACGTTCGTTAACAATAGCCATCTCAGCAATACCACCCTGATCTTTTAACCATTCAAATACGCGGCCTGCTGCATACCAAGGAAAGGTTGATGGTGTATTAAACATTGATTCATTATTAGCTTGCGTTGCATAGTCAAACAGTATTGGCTGCTTTGGCACTACATCACCAATTAAGTCTTCACGAACAATTACAATGGCGATACCTGCAGGACCAATATTTTTCTGGGCACCTGCATAAATCACACCAAATTTTGACACGTCAATTTCACGTGACAAAATGGTTGATGACATATCAGCTACAATTGGCATATCAACATCAGGAATAAAATCAAACTCTAGACCGGCAATTGTTTCATTCGGTGTGTAGTGAAGATATGCTGCAGATTCATCAATCTGCCAGTTTGAAAAATCTTCAATATCAGTGAAACTATTTGTTGTACTATCTGTACAAATATTAACATTACAATACCGCTGCGCCTCTGCGATAGCCTTAACTGACCAATGGCCCGTATTGGCATAATTTGCACTAGATTTACCACGCAATAAATTGATTGGCACCATAGAGAATTGAGCAGATGCGCCACCCTGTAGAAATAAGACTTTGTAATTACTGGGAATATTCATGAGATCACGTAAATCTTGTTCAGCTTTATGTGCCACTTCCATAAAATCAACACCACGGTGTGAAACCTCCATGACTGACGCCTTCGCATTGCCATACTCAATCATCTCGGCTTGAATTTGACGCAATACTTGCTTTGGCAACATAGCAGGGCCCGCACTAAAATTATAGATTTCGCTCATTAGTAATATTCCTGAAAAAATTTCAATTTATTTTACGTTAATATCGTTCAAATTTTTGCTTGAAACACACCTATACATACAACAAATAAAGGTTGTTAGACTTGTATTCAAAATACACTTTATAATATGCTTAAAGTTCAAATCACTGGAAGTTAGTTAAATTCTAACACTGCCCTCGCAACGGTAAAGTCCGATACATATTTAAACAACAAATTAACAACTACGATGGGTGGTGAGTTAGATTAATACATATCTGTGTAATATCTACTCTCGCTCGTTAATAATTTAACGGAGCAATTATGAATATTAAACAACTTTCTTTAGCCGCTGCAGTTTCAGCGCTAACTTTCGCCACAGCATCTAATGCAGTCTTAGGCCCTATTCCTATTTATTTAAATACTGAATATAGAACAGACGCTCCAGTCATTGGCTCTATAGCATCAACACTAAGTTTTGACTCTGGCGATATTAAAGCCACAGGTGCTAGTACTTTTTTAGACTTTTTAGCAACCGTGCCAAGCGTCGGCTTGGTTGATGCAACTGGAAATATCCCTGCATTGTTTATGCGCGGTAACGAAGCAAGACACACATTAGTTTTAGTTGATGGTGTTAGTGTCAATGATATCTCTAGCACTGATGGTGCTGTAGGAACAGGGCTGCTAAGTGTTGCATTAAACGATATTGAAAAAGTGGAAATTATTAAAAACTCAGGTTCTGTGCTATACGGCTCAGCTTCATCTGGAGGTGTTATTTCTATCACCACTAAGAAAGGCGCAAATGGAGCGCATGGTGTAGTAAGCACTAAATATGGTACACACAGCTCTAAAACTTACAATTTATTAGTATCTGGTGGTGGTAAAGATGGTTTTATTCGCTTTTCTCACAGTAATTACAAAACCGACGGAATTAACGCCAGAACTGACGACACTTCAGCTGACAAAGATGGCATTAAAGACCAATCAACACAAGTGAAGATAGGTAACAAGAACTTTACTATTAATTACTTGAAAGGTAGAAACAAAACAGAATATGACAATACTTATACTTCTGACGG
>NZ_JAQWSS010000098.1 GCF_029243085.1 Candidatus Thioglobus sp.
GGTCCTTTTAACTCAGGTTCTAACATGGGTCCATTTACTGGCGGCCAGAACATGGGTCCTTTCAACGGTGGTTCAAACATGGGTCCTTTCAACGGCGCTCAAAACTTCGGTCCTTTCGCTAACACGAACGACATGAACAACGATTCTGATTGGGGTTTCCATTACAACAACAAGAACACTACTAAGAACGTTTCTAACGCTACTACTGACGCTAAAGTTGCTGGTACTGCTGACGCTAACGCTAAAGGTCTTGCTGATGCATACGCTAAAGGTCAAGCTGACGCATTTGCTAAGGCTCAAGCTGATGCATACGCTAAAGGTGTAGCTGACGCTAACGCTAAGATCGCTGCTGACTCACGTGACGCTGTAGTTGCTCCAGTTGCTCCAGTTGCCGCTAAGTAATTAGTGCACAAGTTAAGCGAATGAGGTAACTCCTTCGCTGATCGCTAAAACCACTCTTCGGAGTGGTTTTTTTTCGTCTGTAAATAACTACTAATGTAATTTTTATTTATATAATTAAGCCATAAAAAAAGGGTGCTTACGCACCCTTTTAAAACTTTATAAATTAAAGCTTAGCCTTTCATTTGGGCGGCTACTTCATCAGCAAAGTTTTCTTCTTTTTTCTCAATGCCTTCACCAACTTCAAATCTAATAAATGACTTGACTTCAGCATTACTTGCTTTAGCCAAAGCACCAACAGTCGTATCTGGATCTTTAACAAATGCTTGACCGTAAAGCGTCACTTCGTTAACAAATTTCTTCATACGTCCACCAATCATTTTCTCAATGATATTATCAGGTTTACCTGATTCACGGGCTTGTTCAACAAAAATTGCTTTCTCTCTTTCTAAAAGCTCAGGATCAAGTTGATCCTCAGTAACACACTCAGGTCGAGTAGCTGCAACATGCATAGCAATATCTTTAGCTAGTGCTTCATCGCCACCTTCTAGGGTTGCTAGAACAGCGATGCGTTCTCCATGCTTATATGCACCGATAACACCGGAAGCAATAGATACAGTTTGTACACGTCTAATAGAAACATTTTCACCTACTTTTGCAACGATATCTTCACGAGATTTTTCAAGTGAATCTCCATTGTCTAAAGTTTGGGTCATGAACTCTTCAATGTTTTCAGGTGTCGTTTTAAGTGCAAGTGCACCCAATGCATCTACAAAACCTATAAAGTCATCACTTTTAGTGACAAAATCAGTCTCAGAGTTAACCTCTAAAATTGTTGCTGTTTTATTGTCATCGCTAATATTAACTTTTACTAAGCCTTCAGCAGCAACACGGCCTGATTTCTTAGCTGCCTTTGCAGCACCAGATGTACGCATTAGATCAATCGCAGCTTCCATATCGCCATCGGTTTCATTTAGGGCTTTTTTACAGTCCATCATACCCGCGCCAGTTCTATCTCTTAATTCTTTAACTAAAGCAGCTGTAATTGCCATAATTATCTCCTATGAATTTTTTGTTAACAATAGCTGTTGAATAGCTATTGTTAGTTGTTTTTTGTAAATTATGCTAGTTTTGCAATTATGTCTGCTTTAGTATCTTTAGTAGCAACTTCAATGCCTTTTTCTTTAGCAAGCGTCACTAAATCTGCCTTTAACATGGCACTAAGGTCAGTTTCAGTAGATTCAGCCTTAACTTCTGCAGCTACAGGAGCTTCTGCTTCTATTTTTTTAGCTGGTGCTTTCTTCTTAACAGCCGGCGCTTTAGTTTGCACACCAGCAGCAGCCTTAGCCTCTAATACCGCATTGGCAATTTCCCTAGCATAGTAGCCAATCGCTCTAATAGAGTCATCATTACCAGGAACAACGTAATCAATGCCTTCAGGATTGTGATTAGTATCTACAATACCGATAATTGGAAGACCTAATTTTTTAGATTCTGCAATAGCATTTTTCTCATGACCAATATCGATCACAAATACAACATCAGGAATACCGCCTAAATCTTTAATGCCGCCAAGACTACGCTCTAATTTTGTCATTTCACGTGTCATCATTAGCGCTTCTTTTTTACCAAATTGGGTAAAGTTTTCTTCTGCTAAAAACTCTAGGTCTTTAAGTCGCTTAATTGAAGCTTTAATAGTCTTGTAGTTTGTCATCATGCCACCTAACCAACGGTGATTTACATATGGCATGCCGCAACGAATTGCTTCTTCTTTCATAATGTCACTTGCGGCACGCTTAGTACCAACAAAAAGAATTGAGCCACCAGCTGCTGCAGTTTTTGATGCAAAATTAAGTACATCGTTAAACATTGGTAATGTTTTTTCTAAGTTAATGATATGTACACCGTTACGCGTACCGTAGATGTATTGATCCATTTTTGGGTGCCAGAATCGTGAACGGTGACCAAAGTGAACACCTGCTTCTAGCATTTTTTTCATTGACGTTTTTGCCATTTTTATTTCTCCGGGGTTAGTAAAGTGTCTTTAGACACTTCCTTCCACAACTTCTAACAATCAACTCTTTTAATTTAGAGCACCCTGATTGTTATGTCAAGTTGTGTGATACATTAAAACGAGTTAGACGCTTGATATACAAGCGTCTAACTCAACTTTAGGTTTTTCAGAAAACATGCCTCTTGTAAAACCTTAAAAAAAGTGTAATTATACCGAATTAGTGCTGATGCAGCAACGCTAATACCGTATTGTGTTAACTACTTTGCTTTAGCAAGTTCTGCACGCATTGTATCAATCGTTGCCTTGTAATCATCTGTATTGAAGATTGCTGAACCTGCTACAAATGTATCGGCTCCCGCTTCTGCAACTTCACGAATATTAGCCGGCCCAACGCCGCCATCAACTTCTAGACGTATATTTCTGCCACTATCATCAATCAATTTACGAACTTGACGACATTTCTCTAGTGTTTGAGGAATGAATGCTTGACCACCAAAGCCAGGGTTAACAGACATCAATAAAATCATATCAATTTTATCCATAACATGCTCAAGTATGTGCAAAGGTGTTGCAGGATTGAATACTAGGCCAGCTTTACAACCGCCTTCTTTGATCATTGCCAATGTCCTGTCAATATGCTCAGAAGCCTCAGGATGGAAAGTGATGTAAGATGCACCTGCAGCAATAAAGTCAGGAATGATACGATCAACCGGCTTAACCATTAAGTGCACATCAATTGGTGCAGTTACACCGTGCTTTCTCAATGCATCACAGACCATTGGGCCAATGGTTAAGTTTGGAACGTAGTGATTGTCCATCACATCAAAGTGAACAATATCTGCACCATCACGCAGTACATTGTCAACTTCTTCACCTAATTTTGCAAAGTCAGCTGCTAGAATTGATGGGGCAATATAATAATCTTGTTTCATGTTTATCTCCAGTTGTTTAGGGGTTGATTCTTAAATATATTTTAGTTAAAAGTAAGTAGGCTTTTTCCAGTCATTTCATCAGGCTGCTCAACATCCATTAAATGCAATAGGGTTGGTGCAATATCTGACAATGCACCTGTACATGGCGCTGCAATAGTTGCTCCACGAGAGCTTACAAAAATCAATGGGACGGGGTTGTTAGTATGCGCAGTATGTACTTCTTTCGTTTCTGGGTTAATCATTTGCTCAACATTGCCATGGTCTGCTGTAATCAACATCTCGGCATTTGTGGTTTTAACAGCCTGATGAATGATTCCTAGACAAGTGTCAACCGCTTCAACTGCTTTAATGGCAGCATCTAGTTTGCCAGAGTGGCCAACCATATCAGTATTGGCAAAATTACAAATAATTAGATCATACTTTTGACTTTCAATATTTTCAACCAGGGCGTCAGTAAGCTCAAAGGCACTCATTTCTGGCTGCAGGTCATAAGTGGCCACCTCTGGAGAGGGGATCAATACACGATCCTCTCCATTGAATGGTCTTTCAATTCCACCATTTAAAAAGAAGGTGACATGTGCATATTTTTCAGTTTCTGCAATTCGAAGTTGTGTCATGCCAAGATTTGAAAGGTACTTTCCTAAAACATTGTTTAACTTAGAAGAGGGGTATGCAACTGGCAGGTTGAAATCTTTTTTGTACTCTGTTAAGCAAACAAATTGGCTGGGCACGAAGGTGCCACGAGAAAATCCTTGAAAGTTTTCATCGGTAAAAGCTTGTGTGATTTGGCGTGCACGATCTGCACGATAATTCATAAAAATCAACACATCGCCTTTGTTAATGGCTGTAGGAGAATTTATCGTGGTTGCTTGAATGAACTCATCTGTTTCACCGCGTTCATAAGCTTGCTCAACAGCCTCTATTGCGGTTTTACTCAAGAACTTAGCCTTGCCTCGTGAGATTAATTCATAGGCGCAACGAACACGCGACCAACGATTGTCTCGATCAAGAGAAAAATAACGACCAATAACACTGGCAATTTCGCCCGTACCTAATGCTGTGATTTTATCCTCTAATTTTTGAATATATTTCTTTGCACTTTTCTGAGCGCAATCTCGACCATCGGTAAATATATGTAAATACACATTTTGACAACCTTGATTGTGTGCCATTTCCAGCATGCTATGAATTTGTTCTTCGTGTGAATGCACGCCACCATCAGATAATAAACCCATGATATGAACAGCCTTGTTATTATCATTAGCGTATTCAAGTGTTGTTCTCAAGACAGGATTTCTAAAGAAGTCGCCGTTTTCAATATCATTATGGATGCGAGTAAAGTCTTGTTTGACAACTCGCCCTGCACCAAGATTTAAATGGCCCACTTCCGAGTTACCCATTTGTTCACCTGGTAAGCCAACTTTCTTGCCACTAGTAAGTATTAACGAATGCTGAAAATTTTTATTTAGCTTATCCCATACAGGTGTATTGGCTTGGGCAATGGCGTTATTTTCTACAACATCAGAGTGCCCCCAACCATCAAGAATAAGCAGTAATTTAGTATCTTTTTTAGATTTCATAACAATAACGAATTTTTAGTTAAGTGTGTTAAACATTGAACAAGAAGTGTACCACATCACCATCCTGAACGATATACTCCTTGCCTTCAGATCGGAGTTTTCCAGCTTCCTTGGCGCCTTTTTCACCACCGCATTCTATAAAGTCATTAAACGCAATAGTTTCAGCCCTAATAAAACCTTTTTCAAAGTCACCATGGATTTTTCCAGCAGCTTGCGGAGCGCTGTCTCCAATGTTAATCGTCCAAGCACGGACTTCCTGAACACCAGCTGTAAAATAAGTTTGCAGCCCCAAAAGTGTGTAACCAGCCCTAATTAAGCGATCGAGCCCTGATTCCGTCTGACCCATTTCATCTAGAAATTCCTTTTTTTCTTCAGCATCTAGTTCAGAAATTTCAGCTTCAATGTCAGCACAAATTGCAACAACTTCCGATCCTTCAGTAGCAGCAAATTCTTGTACCGAATCAAGATGAGGATTGTTGTTGAAACCGTCTTCACTAACATTGGCCATATACAATACAGGTTTGATGGTCAGTAGCTGAAAACCGCGCAATAGCTTTAACTCTTCTTCATCAAAATCTAGACTTCTAACACTTTGACCTGCTTCTAATGCAGGCAGAATTTTATCTAATAATTCTTTAAGAGGAATGCCATCTTTCTGTCCAGATTTAGTATTTTTTATGGCTTTTTGCATAAGCTTTTCAACCGCCGCAAGGTCAGCTAAAACAAGCTCTGTATTGATAATTTCAATATCATCTAGGGGTGATATCTTGCCTGCAACATGGATAATATCATCATTTTCAAAACATCTAACTACATGAACTATTGCGTCTGTCTCACGAATATTTGTGAGAAACTGGTTGCCCAGACCTTCACCTTTTGAAGCACCTTCAACCAAACCGGCAATATCAACAAACTCCATAGTAGTCGGTAGAATTTTTTGAGGATTGACAATATTGGCAAGCTCGTTAAGACGTTTATCGTTAATGGGAACGATGCCAACATTAGGCTCGATTGTGCAGAACGGATAGTTTTCCGATTCAATCCCTGCTTGTGTTAATGCATTAAACAATGTGGATTTACCAACATTAGGCAGTCCAACAATTCCGCATTTAAATCCCATCTTTTCTCCTTTTAAGAACAGTTGTTTTTAAAATAAAAAATAAACTATCTTTTAGTATGTAGGTTTTTCATGGCTGTATCCATTTCTCCCCTAACAACCTGTTCAATTGTTTGTAAAGCGTCAACCATAGCATTTTGAATTAACTGTAGTTCGCTTTTATTCGGTGTATGTAGGACAAAATCAGATACCTGAGATTTGTCTCCTGGATGCCCAATGCCCAATCTAAGTCGATTAAATTCCTTTGTATTTAACGCTTTAATTGTATCCCGAAGGCCATTATGACCACCGTGACCACCTTCAGTTTTTAGTTTTGCAACGCCCGCATCCAGATCTAATTCATCATGAATAA
>NZ_JAQWSS010000106.1 GCF_029243085.1 Candidatus Thioglobus sp.
ATACTAATAAAATTAAAAAAGAATTGGATGTGAAAAAATTATTGATTGGATTTTTATTACTGTCTTTCATAAGCTTACCGGTTAAAGCAGCGGATTATCAGCTGAAGACAATCGCTTCCGGGCTTGGTATTGTTTGGGGAATGGATTTTATCTCTGATGATGAGATTGTATTTACCCAACGCTCAGGCTCGGCGGGTGTTATTAATCTGAAATCAAACTCAGTTGAGTATTTAGAGGGTATTCCAACCGTACTTAGTGAAGGCCAAGGTGGGTTGCTAGATATCATCGTAAATGGCAACCAACTGTACTTTACTTATTCAAAACCAGTACAAGGTGGTAGTGCAACAACACTAGCAAGTGCACAAATAAGCAATCATCAAATTGTCAATTGGAAAGATCTATTAGTGACCAATTCTGTAAATGAAAATGTGCATCATTATGGCAGTCGAATCGCCATAAGTGATCAACATTTGTATGTTTCAATTGGTGATCGTGGTGTTCGAGAAAATGCCCAAGATCTTGCTAACCATGCAGGGAAAATACTTAGGCTAAATTTAGATGGATCGATTCCAAAAGACAATCCCTTTGTTGGCACAAAAAGCGCATTAGATGAAATATGGAGCTATGGCCATAGAAATCCACAAGGGTTAGTCTGGGATCAGCAGCATTTATGGGCGATAGAGCATGGTCCGCGAGGTGGTGATGAGATTAACTTGATTAAAAAAGGTGCTAATTATGGTTGGCCAGTGATTTCATACGGTCAAGAATATTGGGGTCCATTTAGTGTGGGTGAAGGGACCCATAAAGCCGGCATGGAGCAACCCATTAAATACTATGTACCTTCTATTGCACCAAGTGATTTGGTGATCTATAAAGGCGACATGTTTAAATCATGGGCTGGCAGTTTATTAACAGGGGCACTACGAGGCAAACATATTAACAAAATCAGTTTAGATCAAGATTTAAGAGTAGATTCTGAAAAAAGGCTATTAACTCATCTTCAACAAAGAATACGATCATTGTTAATAGATAAACAGGGGCGTGTTTATTTTTCAACAGATCAGGGCAATATTTATGTGCTACATAGATAGTGTTAAAAAAAGAAAGAATTATTATTGTTTTACTGAAAAACTCTTGTACATGCGCTAATCGCCGTGTATAGTTCAATCTCACACTTTTTTTAATTCTTGGGGGGATAAATATGAAAGAAGCAGGCTTTGGTATTTTTAAAACTTGTATTGGCTTAACATTGGCCATTAGCACAACAGTTGGTGCTAATTTTGGCGATCCATCATCTATGATGTCGTCATTTGGTGGACAGGGGTTTGCTCAGCCGCAAATGCAGCCGTTTGGCAACTCTATGCCGCAAATGCAGCCGTTTGGTAATTCTACGCCATTTGGCGGTCAAAGCTATAATCAGCCTAGATATTCTAATTCTCGATATGCATCACCCAGACAACGATACAATACCCAGCCAGCTTATAATCCAATGCCGTGGGCAATGGGTGGAGATTCGGGCCGCAAAGCTCAGCCGACACAATCATTTGGCGGCATGAGTATGATGCCATTTAATCCAGGTGTACCGTCTCAACAGCCAGCTCAAAAGTCTCAATCAGCCTTTATGATGCCAGGCATGGACCAAGGTATTCGTACAATGATGGAACCAGGTAAGATTATGGCAGAAGAAGCGACACCAGGTGTCTACATGAAGCCAACTTGGCGTTAGCGCTTATTCTGATTTAACCAACGATCTAGGTGGTTGGCAAAACTCTGTCGATCTGCCTGACTGAGTGGTGCCGGTCCACCTGTTTGCACGCCACTCGAGCGGATTACATCCATAAAATCACGCATACTGAGTTTTGCTTTAATATTGCTTTTGGTAAATAACTCGCCCCTTGGGCTAAGTGCTATAGCGCCTTTGGTAATCGCTTCATCAGCCAAAGGAATGTCACTAGTAATAACCAAGTCACCCACATTTAATCGCTTAACGATTTCGTTATCAGCGACATCAAACCCTGGCATAACCTGAATAAAACTCAAAAATTGAGAGGGTGGCATGTGTAATGCATGGTTGGCAATTAGCGTGGTTTGAGTTTGAGTGCGATGAGCCGCCTTGAACAGGATTTCTTTAATGACAACTGGACAAGCGTCTGCATCGATCCAAATTTGTGCTGAATTTTTTTCACTCATAATTTGTTAACAAAAAAAATCGTTAGTTAAGGTTAATTATCCCCATTGCAAGACTTTAAAGGATGCTATCTATGCGAATGATTTGTTGAATCGGCCAGTTAGTAGGTGTATAGTAAAAGTGAACCATAAAAAAATAAGGAGGCAGTATGAAACTTAAAAGACTATTAATGGCTGTCACAGCAACATTGACAGCCTCTAGTGCATCAATAGCAGCGCAAACCTTGGCCAAAGATTATGCGCAATCAGTACACACGCAAGCTAAGATTGGTACTGAGACGTTTAAACCGTGGCATAAAGGCTATCAACAAGATATTCAGCCATGGGCTAAATTAAATAGTCGTGGGCTAAAAGGTATGGCTAGAATGTATAACCACGGTATTAAAAGAGTATAGATAATTATTAAACCACATAAGCTACTTGCAAGTGTGTTTATCTTTTTTGTAAGTTAGATAAATCTTTAAGCACTTGCTGGACATGTGTTTGCGGATCTACACTTTTATAAATTTGGGCAATATTACCTGCTGGGTTAATAATAAAGCTATTTCTTTTGGCAAACTTTACCAGCCAATAATCTCCTAACGAGTCATATTGTTTGGCAACTTTGCCATCGGGATCAGATAATAGAGAAAAGGGCAGGTTATTCTTCTTAGAAAATTGCTGGTGTGACTCAACATCATCTAAGCTAATCCCAAAAACAATAGCGCGTTTGGCAATAATATGATTAATCGCATCTCGAAAATTGCAAGCCTCTGTCGTGCATCCGGGTGTGTCATCTTTAGGGTAGAAATATAACACCACCCATTGGCCTTGATAGTCGCTTAATGTATGCGCCGTATTATGCTGATCAACTAGAGTGAAATTTGGCGCTGCTTGGCCTAATTCAAGAGCTGCTTGAGCTGTAAGCATGCAACTTAGCAGGGGAGACATAAGTAGTGTTTTTTTAAAAAGATTCATGTTGACAAGGTTAGTTAAAGCTATATAGACACTCTACTCTAATTATTAATCCTTAAATTAAAAAACCCCGTTTGAACGAGGTTTTATTAGATATTCGTAACATAAAACGTTACACTTAGCACTTATAACAAATTAGAAGGGAATATCGTCATCAAAGCCTGAATTGTCAACTGGCGTGATAGGATCTTGTGCAGGTGTTTGTGCACGCGGTGCGCTTGGTGCCGCTTGTTGGCCACCTGCTTGTGGTGCACCACCCATGCCCATGCCAGCACCATCACGACGATCTAGCATTTGCAGGGTGCCGTTAAAGCCAGATACTACCACTTCCGTGGTGTAGCGATCTGCACCTGATTGGTCTTGCCATTTACGTGTTTGTAATTTACCTTCAACGTAAACTTTTGAGCCTTTGTCTAAGTATTGGCCAGCAATTTCTGCAAGTTTGCCAAATAAACTAACACGGTGCCACTCGGTTTTTTCTTGTTTTTGGCCGGTGTTTTTATCAGTCCAAGATTCGCTTGTTGCGACAGAAAGATTTGCAATTGCATTGCCATTAGATGCATATTTAACCTCTGGTTTTTGCCCTAAGTTACCTACTAAAATTACCTTATTAATGCCTGCCATTGTACTTTCTCCCGTGAATTATTAATGTTTTTCAGTGTTCATGCTAAGTGAAATTAGCCACCAAATAAGTGCGATAAATGTGGTGAATAAGAATACACTATTCAGACCAAATGTGTTGTAAATCCATCCGCCAATAGTACCACCTGCAAATGCCCCTAGAAATTGAGAGCTGGAATAAAAACCCATTGCTAGCCCGCGTTTATCGCTAGCTGCGGTTTTGGCTATGAGTGATGGTAGTAGTGCTTCCAACGCATTAAAAGCCACAAAAAATATGGTTAAAATAATAAAGAAAGTTGCGTAATTTAAGGCTGTTTGATAGAACAAAATCTGGCTTAAAGCGAGAAGAAAAATAGCGAGTAAAAAGATGGTTTTAGTTTTTTGATATTTGGTGGCTACAATGATCATTGGGATCATGCCAAGGAACGACAAAACAATCACTGGCAGATAGATTTCCCAGTTGTCTTGAATGCTTAAAATGTTATTTTCCACTAGAAAAATAGGGATTGCGATAAAGGCAGTGGTTAAGATTAGATGTAAGGCAAAAACACTAAAATCAAGTCTAAGAAGGTCGACGGTTAATATTTTTCTAAAATTAGCGATTGAAAGTTTATATTGTTTTTTAGGTTTAGCATGGGGAAGGGTTGCTACCACTATAAGAGCAACAATAGATAGTGCTGCGATTACCCAAAATAATCCTGAGATGCCTAATTGGTGTCCAACAATAGGGCCTAGTAATAAAGCTAACATGAAGGCCATACCAATTTGTACTCCTACAAAAGCGTTAGCCTTAGGTCGCTCATCTTCACTTACATAATCGGCTAAAAATGCCATAAGTACAGCGGAAATAGCGCCTGCACCCTGTAAAGCTCTACCAATCACAACTTGGAAAATATCATTAGCGTTGGCCGCAACAATGCTACCAATAAAGAAGATAATCAGCCCAAGTACTAGCAAAGGTTTACGACCATATTTATCTGATAAATAACCGAATGGTATTTGGAAAAATGCCTGTGTTAAGCCATAAGCGCCAATCGCAATACCGATATACAGTGGCGTTACGCTTTCATAATTGTCAGCATAAACAGAAAATATTGGAAATATCATAAACAGCCCCAACATACGTGTAGCCATAATTAAAGATATTTTAAGTGCGAAGCCTCGCTCTAGTTTGGTCATTAGCGAGCCGTATTAATTAATCTTCTAGCGTGTAGTGAGGGGTGTACAGAGGGTAGCTTGCTTTAAGTACACGACGCGTATCTTTAGCTAAGATAGGTGCTTTGATAATATCGTAGTTATGTGCCATTAAATGTAGTGCTGCTGGTACAGAGGGTGTATTAGGGTATTTTTCAATGATGTATTTACTACGATTGATGGCAGCAATATTAGCACCTTTTTTAGTATAGTAAATAGCAACGAATAACTCGTGACGAGATAAGATATTTCTAAGTATGACTAAACGCGTTTTAGCTTCTTCAGTGTATTCAGTTTTAGGGAATTTATCAATTAGAGCTAAGTAGTAGTTAAAAGCATCACGAACAGAATCAACATCGCGCTGAGCATTGTCAGTAATGTAGTCATCTAAGATTGAACGCGACTTATCTTCAGAAATTACACCGCGTAAGTAATAAGCGTAAGGCGTAGAGAAATGATTAGGATAGAGTTTGATATAACTATTTAGACGATCAATTGCCTGATCGTAATCTTCGCTTTTGTAAAGGGCGTAGGCAATTTCTAATTTAGATTGTAAGGCATATTTAGAGCCTGGATAAGCAGCCTGTAGTTGTTCAAATAGCTCAATGGCTTTATCCATAGAGCCTGCAGATACTTGCTCTTTAGCTTGAGTGAAGAAAGTCTTTGGTGACCAGCCTTTAGTGATTGACTCACGTTTTTTTTCTTCTTCCCAAAAACAACCACCTAAAAATAAAGTTAATACAGGAAGGATTAGAATGAGTTTTTTCATAGTTGGCTTTAGGAATTTATTACAAATATGCATCACATTATACTGACGCACAAGTATTATAATGGCAAAACTTAATTCAAGATTCGGTTCAAATTACATGTCAAAAAACAATCCAAGAATTCTAATTAGTGACTTATGCGAAGTACTTGAAGAGTACATGTCTAAGTCACAAGTAGAAGGGGTTTACCAGGCATATATTATTGCTGCTACTGCTCATGATGGACAATATCGTAAATCTGGCGAGGCTTATGTTTTTCACCCTCTCTCCGTTGCGATGATCTTAGCTGAATTTAAATTAGATTATTATTGTATCGTGGCGGCACTACTTCATGATTGTATTGAAGATACTTTAGTGACCTATGATGAAATTAAATATGACTTTGGCGATGAAATTGCTCATATTGTAGAAGGTGTTTCGAAGTTAACAGACCTAGAGTTTCACGATGCTGCTGATAAGCAAGCGCAAAACTTTAGAAAGTTGTTTTTAGCGATGAGTGATGATATGCGAGTTATTCTGATTAAGCTTGCCGACCGCCTTCATAATATGAGGACCTTGGGGTCTATGGCACGTGCAAAGCAACTTAGAATCGCCAAGGAGACCTCGGAGATACATGCGCCCATTGCACGCAGATTGGGTCTTAATAGTATTAGAGTGGAGTTAGATAATTTATGTTTTGCCATTATTCATCCTTTTCGTCATAAAGTACTTGTATCCCAAATTAAGAAACAATGTGGTAATCGAAGTAAGGTTATTAAGCACATACAAGGTGCATTAGAAAATCGACTTGGCGAAGAGGGTATGGCTAAAGTTGAGATCCATGGGCGCCGTAAACAGCCTTGTAGTATTTACAAGAAGATGAAAGTTAAACAGCTTAAATTTGCGCAAGTGCTAGATATGTATGCATTTCGTGTTGTGGTGGATAGTGTTGCAGAATGCTATCAAACACTCGGTGTTATTCATAATTTGTACAAACCGCTACCTGGAAAATTTAAGGATTATGTTGCCCTGCCAAAATCTAACGGCTACCAATCACTCCATACTATTTTATTTGGTCCAAATAATATTATGATTGAGGTGCAAATTCGCTCTAAAGATATGCACTTTGTTTCAGAATATGGCATTGCTGCCCATTGGCATTACAAAAGTGAAAATAACGATAATAATGCAGAGTTGGCTAGTAACTGGCTAGGTTCATTGCTTGATATTCAACAGCAGTCAGGTACTTCGATTGAATTTCTAGAGAATGCTAAAACTGATTTATCTCCATCAGAAGTATTTGTATTTACACCAGATGGCGATATTATTCAATTACCTTATAAGTCAACTGTACTTGATTTTGCTTATATGGTGCATACGAATATTGGTGAGCATACCTTTAAAGCAAGAGTTGACCAGATTCTTGCGCCAATTTCCACAGTACTTAGATCTGGCCAAACTGTAAGAATTATTACTGATGAAGACACTCATCCACAAGCATCTTGGCTGCAGATTGCCACAACTGCAAAAGCTAGGTCTGCCATTAAGTCTTATTTAAAATCCCAATCTTCATCCAGTCTTATTCAGCTGGGTCGTTATTTGCTTGATAATGCTTGTGAATATTTACATGTTGAAATTGAAAAAATTTCTACTGAAAAATGGGCTGATTGCCTCAAGAGTCTAAGTTGTCAATCCAAAGAAGAGATGTTTTTAAGGATTGGATTGGGCGAGGTGTTGGTATCGGTAGTGCTAAATCAATTGCAATGCGATGGTGATCATTGCTTGATAGAAAACATCAAAGTTTCAGATACACAAAGTAAGGCAATCAATTGTGCACAGTGTTGTTATCCGATACCAGGTGACCAGGTAGTTGGATTACTCACCAGCAGCAAGGGAATGGTCTTGCATAGGTCTGATTGTACTAATTTTATGCATATTAAGCATAAGAATTCACAATGGCTTGGTGTTGATTGGCAAACAAAAGAAAATGAAGAGTTTGAGGTTAAAATCTTAATTGATGTAAATAACCAGCGCGGTACGTTGGCCTCAATTGCTAACTGTATGGCAAAACAAGGTGTTAATATTGAGAACATTGAGGTTAATGAGAGAGATAATTATTTAAAATCTTTAGGTTTGGTGATTGCAGTAACCAATACTGAGCAATTGGCATTGGTCATTGAGCAATTAACCGCTTTAGATTTCGTACAAGACGTTAAGCGTTTTTAGTATTTAAATTCATGTGAATTTCAAGTTGTTTTTAGATAAAATTAACGTAGTTAAATTAAGGAGATATTTGTGAATTGGACAGATTCGTTAGACATTGCCATTGCATTAGACGAGGCTTACCCTGATATAGACCCTCTAACCATTGGATTTGTTGATTTGAGAGATAAGGTGTTGGCATTAGAGGAATTTGATGATGATGCAGAGAAATCGGGTGAAAAAATTCTTGAAGCTATTCAAATGAATTGGATTGAAGAAAGAGAATGATTAAATTTGCAGCAGCATTTTTAACACTTTATACATCAACTGTTTTTGCCATATTAGAAGTAACCATCTTAAAGAAAGATGAAGACGCCTTTCCAATTGTTATTTCACCATTTTCCGTCAAGGGGGATGCCAAGCAAGGTGAGGCAATTGCGCATATTATGCGAGATAATCTTAATCGTTCGGGTGAGTTTAGCGCTTCAAGTGCTAAATATGTTGTCACCAATCAGATTGATTTTGATAAGTGGCAGACTCAGAAAACTGAAGCGATTGTTATTGGCAAACTCGAACAGGTTAGTAAAAAGATTTTTAATGTTGAAATTGAGTTGATCGATGTTTATTCAAGAAAAACTCTATATGCTAAAAAGTTTGCTGTCCATAATAGTGGCATCAGACGTATAACTCATTATTTATCTGATCAAATCTATTTTGCTTTATTGGGTGAAATAGGCTCATTTGATACACGCCTAGCTTATGTCACAGTTACTAACAAAGGCGAAGGTAAGCGTGAATATCGCTTAGAAATATCAGATTCTGATGCTCAAAATCCACAAACTATTTTTAGGGCAGCAAGTCCAATTTTATCTCCTGCTTGGTCGCCAGATCAAAATAAAATTGCTTATGTGTCATTTAAAAATGGACGCTCTGAGGTGTTTATTCAGTATCCATTTGTACGACGTAAAACTGAAAAGTTACCGTATTTTGACGGTATTGCTTCTGCACCTGCTTGGCATCCTAATGGAGAAAGCATTGTTTTAACTTTGTCTAAAGATGGCAATAAAGATATTTATTCATACCATCTTAAAGATAAAAAGTTAACTAGGTTAACCCAGGATGTCAGTATTGACACTGAAGCTAGTTACTCAGCAGATGGCGAACGTATTGCATTTACCTCTAATCGGTCAGGACAGGTTCAGGTGTACATAAAACATCTTAAAACTGGAAAAATTAACCGAGCTACGTTTGAAGGTAGTTATAACGCAAAAGCTGTATTTTCACCAGATGGAAAAAGCTTAGCGTTGGTGCACCGAGTAGATAGAGATTATCGTATTGCTTTGTTGGACATTGCCACCAAAGATTTAACCATTATGACTGATAATAAACTAGATGAATCACCATTCTTTTCACCTAATGGCGGCATGATCATTTATGCTAGCAACAAAGATGATTCAGGCGTCTTGTCAGTGGTTTCAATTTTAGGTCGACAAACTTTTGAATTAGCTAGCAAATCAGGCGAAGTTAGAGAGCCAAATTGGTCACACTATTCTAAATAACACTAGGAGCGTTACATGTTAAAAATTACCTCACTGATCACAGCTACCATGCTTTTATCCTCTTGTTCTTCAACCGTTGAAGAGCTTTATCAAAAAGTTTTACCCAAACCAAGTGTGGTGACAGTTGAAGATGGAACTCAAGGTGCCGAAGAAAATGTTATTGCACCAGATTCTTCAAGTTTTAAGTCGCAAAATTATAAAGGAACTTATGATCGCTCAGGCTCCAAACAAAGCCCTGTGCAGGTAGCAGAAGAAAATTTTCGCGCTTCAGGCGTTAAGTTTGTATTATATTTTGCTTATGATGGTAGTGAAATTGATGAGTCAGCAACTCAAGAGATTATTAAACATGCAAATTTCATGCGTGATAATCCAACGCTTAAGTTGCGTTTAGAAGGACATGCGGACGAGCGCGGAACACGTGAATATAATCTTGCTTTAGGTGAAAATCGTGCACTTGTAGTTAAAGAAGTTCTAGGTTTGTATGGCCACGGTTCAAGAATTGAGGTGATTAGCTTTGGCGAAGAAAGTCCAATTTCACAGAAACATGAAGAAAGCGCCTGGCAAAAGAATCGACGTGTTGAATTTATTTACAAGTAGAAAATAATGAAACGGTTTGCTTGGATGATTTTTTTAGGTGTTTTTGCTTGGCAGCCAGCTTCTGCCGGCATTAATATTGATAAAGTGATCATAGATCACAATAAAAAAATCAAACGTCTAGTGCGTAAAAACAAATCTCTAAAAGGCAAAATTGAGAAATTAGAACAACAACAGCAAGAAAGTAGTAAAAAAATATCTGAATTGTTCAATTTAATGGAATATAAAAAATCCAGTGCTGTGGTTGAGCAAACCATGAAGCGCGTGCGTGAACACAATAAAAAGGCTAAGAAAATCTATACTAATGCACGCTCTTTATTAGTAACTGATCAATACGACCAGGCAGTGGTACTATTCAAACAATATTTAGATATTTATCCTGAAAATAATCACGCCCCAGATGCACACTACTGGCTAGCAAAGACTTATCTGGCTAAAGGCGATTATCAGTTAGCTAAAAATGCCTTTGTGACTTTCCAACAGGCTAACCCTTTGCATCATAAATATTCCAACTCTTTATTTGAATTGGCTAGAGTTTATGTAGAGCTTAAGCAAACCCAGAAAGCACAAGCTTTAATCAATCGCATGCTTAAAAAATTCCCTGAACACAATGCGACTAATCGAGCAAAACAACTATTAAGTAAAATCACCCCAGAAAATTTATCAACTAACGAGTCTAATAAATCAAACTAACATGAAAGTTTTAGAGATTCCAAACCTAGCTTTGGATGGCTTATGTCAGCTTGATGCTCAACGTTATCCGTTTTTGCTTGAAAGTGTTAATCATAATGATAATAATCGTTATTCAATATTATTTGCCCATCCACAGCAGGAGCTTATTCTAAATCATCTGTCTGAATTTGATTTTCTGAGTGAGCTTGTAGCTAAAGTTGAGGTAAATGATGATCAATATCAACATTTGCCTTTTACAGGTGGCTGGTTTGTGTATTTAGCCTATGAGCTAATTGGTCAAATTGAGCCTACTTTAGCGCAAGACATGCATCGTAGTAACTTACCAATTGCGATTGCAGTAAAAAGCCCTAGTGCAGTAATCATGGACCATCAATTAGGCAAAACTTATCTCATTGATGAAGCCGGCGATCAGACTAGAATTGAAGAAATACTTAAAGATATTGATAAGATTAAGCCAGATTTAGCCCCTGATTTTTCAGGGGAATTAAGTTGCGAGGTTGATGCCAAGTATTTATCTGGCGTTGATAAAATTAAAAATTACATTCAAGCGGGCGATGTTTTTCAAGTAAATTTATCACGTGCTTGGAATTACACACTCGATCATAATTGCACTGCAGCTCAGCTTTATAGTGGCTTAAAAAAGGCCAACCCCGCGCCATTCTCCGCCTTGGCCCAGTTTAAACAATTTAGTATTGTGTCTTCCTCACCTGAGCGCTTGTTTAGTGTTAAAGGTGATACGATAGAGACCCGTCCTATTGCTGGCACCCATCCTCGAGGTCAAGGAGAAGAGGATGAGGCGTTAAAGCAGCGTTTGATCAACCACCCCAAAGAGCAAGCTGAGCATATTATGCTGCTTGATCTTGAGCGTAATGACTTGGGTAGGGTCTGTGAGTATGGCAGTATTGAGGTAAACGAAGTAATGACCTTAGAGACTTATCCTTATGTACATCATATTGTTTCAAACATTAAGGGTACTTTACAGCCTTCTGCTGATGTTAAACAATTAGTAAGCGCCTTGTTTCCAGGAGGTACGATTACAGGTTGTCCTAAAATTCGTTGTATGCAGATTATTGCCGAACTAGAGCAGGGGGCTCGTGAGGCTTATACAGGGTCATTAGGTTATATTAGTAATAATGGTAGAATAGACTTGAATATCCTTATTCGCACCATGATTAAGCAAGATAAGCAATTAAGTTTCAGAGCAGGTGCTGGTATCGTGTTTGATTCACAGCCTGAGCGTGAATTAGAAGAAACTACGCACAAGGCACAAGGGATTTTAAAGGTTTTCTCTTGATCAAGCTCAAGGCTGGAATTTTGAAGTCATTGGATAGCGGCGCTCTTTACCAAAAGCGTTTTTACTAATTTTGGGTCCTGGGGCGCTTTGACGACGTTTGTATTCGTTATTAAGCACTAAGCGACTAATACGCTCAACTGTTGCCTTATTGTGGCCCAATTTAACAATGTAGTCGATAGAACGCCTTTGTTCAATAAACAATTCTAAAATTGCATCTAATTCATCATAGGGTGGCAGAGAATCTTGGTCTACTTGATCTGGAGCTAGCTCGGCTGAAGGTTCCCGGTCAATCACACGTCCGGGAATAATATAGGAAAGTGTATTTCTATACTTTGCTAATTGATAAACCATGGTTTTCGAAACATCTTTGAGTGGTGCAAATCCACCTGACATATCGCCATATAGGGTGGCATAACCAACCGCCATTTCTGATTTGTTACCAGTAGTTAATACAATTTTTCTCAATTTATTAGAAATGGCCATGAGTAGGGTGCCGCGTACACGCGCCTGCAGGTTTTCTTCGGTGGTATCTGTTTGCATGCCGTTAAACAGATCTCCAAGTTGTGAATTAAAACTATCAACCATAGAATGAATGCTAATTTCATGATAGTCAATATTCATGGCACTAGCTTGAGCTTTTGCATCTTCTAAGCTCATATTCGAAGTGTAAGTATAAGGCATCATAATGGCTTTAATATTATCTGCACCAATCGCATCAGCAGCAATAGCCAGAGTTAGGGCAGAATCAATTCCACCAGATAAGCCGATCACAACCCCGTCAAAAACACCGTTTTTCTCAATATAGTCTTTAGTAGCAAGCACTAAAGCATCATAAATCGTTTTTTCAATATTTTCTTCCTCATTAATAACACCTGGATGTGCTAAAGATATAGTAGCTGTTTCAAAGAAGGGTAATTGATGGGTAATTTGAGCCTTGGCATTCATCATAAATGAGCCACCATCAAAAATAATTTCATCCTGGCCACCAACTAAATTAGCATAAATAAACTCAACTTGATTTTCTAATACACGTTTTTTAACTTCCTCAAGACGCTGTTGATGTTTGCCAGTATGAAAGGGTGAAGCATTAATACTAACAATTGTTTGCACGCCATACTTAACAGTTTCACTAACCGTATTGGCGTCCCAAATATCAGCACACACCAATAGACCAATGCGTTGACCCTTAATGGTAAAGATAAAAGGTTTGTTACCAGGAGTAAAGTAACGTTTTTCATCAAAAACACTATAGTTAGGTAGTTGTTGTTTGTGATAAATGCTGATCTGGCTAGACTGAATAAGATAGGCTGAATTGTACAATGAACCTTCTTGCTTACAAGGCGCACCAAAAATAATGGAAATATTGTCAGGAATGCTATCTTTAATTAGAACAATTTTTTTTTCAACTTGTTTGACAAAGCCATAACGCAATAGTAGATCTTCTGGCAGGTAGCCAACCAATGATAATTCTGGAAATACTAGCAAGTCGGTTGATTGCTTAGCAGCCTCAATACTCAAGTCAATAATTTGTTGCGCATTGTTATCCAAATCTCCAACAGTAGGGTTAATTTGTGCGATATCAATTTTGATAGACTCTGATCTATTTGAAAGGTTTTTTAGCTGTTTTTGCCAAAATTCAGCCTTTGATTTATCGCTTTTCATTTTCGCTTGTTCAAGCTTGGTGTAAGCCGCAACTTCTGCAGGATTTATATTTAGTATTTCAGCAAATAGCCAGGCATGAGTTTCAGAAAGCGCGGCTTTTCCTGATTTATATTTACTTAAATTAGATTGATTTATATCGTATTTTTGAGAAATTGCGTAGTCTGAAAGTCCAGTCTTTTTGCGAACTTTAGCCAGATAATCTTTGGTTTTATTTGCCATTTTTTATACCTTTTAATTACATGTTTTTTTTACCTATTATAGTTAATTTATACTACTAATGTTATAGACTTATAATAGTTAAAAAATAACTGTAGTGGTAAAGTTGCCATAAAACACATGTAACTATTTGATTTTTAGCTAATAAAAAAATAGTTATTTATTGTTTAAAAATTGCCTATACAGAGTTAAAAAATCACGGTATATTTCGCTCATATTGAATGACAAATTGAAAAATAATATGAATCAAGTACATGCACATTTATTGGCAGAATCTGAACTAAAAATTGAAACTATTGAGATCCAACAGCAAGCATATTTAGGCGACGCTGATGCACAATACACATTGGCTGATATCTTTCAAAAAGGCAAAGGTGTTACTAAGAATTCTACTCATGCGTTTTACTGGTACCAAAGAGCTGCTCAGCAAGGTAACTTGCCTGCTCAGTTTAATGTTTGGTACGCTTACTTAACGGGAGAAGGTACTCAGGAAAATGCACACCTAGCTCAAAAATGGTTTGCTAGAGCTAGTTTGAAAAATGCCAGCTCTACACGGTCAATCATTAATCAATTAACTGGCAAAACAGTTCATTGATATTGTTAATTTATACAATCACTGACAACTTAATTTAATCAACTATTAATTCTTTAAAGGGGAAAAAATGAATTTAGCACTACATACAATTATCTATTCATCAGCAGCAATCATTCTGTCATTAAGCATGGCATTAATCCACTAAGCCGATGAAATTAACTACTATTATTAAGCCTATTTTGGCTCTAGCCGCATCTTTAGTTGCCAGTACAACATTAGCATCAGCGTACACAAGTTATTCGCCTATTGTTGACTATAAGCACTTAAGTATTATTATGACTGTAACTATGTTTCTTGGTCTGATTGCATTCTATCAAAAGCAACACTAATTCTATTTAAGCCACTTATTTACGAGTGGTATTTTTTGTTAAAACTCTTATCTAGTTCCAGAGTAATCTGGAATTGGATATTTTTGTATGACAAATACCCCAACTGAAAGATGTCTTATAAAAGATTATTACCTCTTAAATCAATGACATTAATTTCAAAAACAGCAAGCCTAATAACAAATACTGAATAAAATTTATAATAATATTCATCCACTAAATATTCATATATTTAAATATATAAAACCTGCATATTACGCTATTATCTTAATATTGAGGACTAAGTATATAAGTATGATAATAAGCTTAAAACAACCCAGATAACGCTTCTGCCGTTAGAGTAATACTGAACGAGATAGCAACTATTTGATGGTTTTAGTACCTACGTAATAATCGAACTTTCAAAAGAATGAATTAAAATGGCTTGTGTCACGTATGAGATGATCTTTTGCCAGAAAAGCTAGTTGATCATGTCATTTATATGAATTCGGGTCAAGTTAGCGAGAAAATACACCGAATAAATTCTTTGAAAATCCTGAATCAGACAGATTGCAGCAATTTTTAAATCAAATCCTTGCTCAATAAGACTGGTCTGATTTTAGAATTCAGAAATCAGGTTATCCACTATCTAAGTTTAATTTTTTTTGGTAAACTTAGATAACACTTATTAATTTATAGATTGGTATGATCTGGTTTAAGAAAGATAAACAGGCAAAAGAAGATCACAATTCCAGCAAAAATCAAAACTGGAATAAAGACTTAAAGCGTAACAATTCTATTGCAAATTCTGCAAAACAGCAAGGTCTTAATTTTTTAGAAAACATTGATACAGATGGACTTTTAGAGCAATTAAGTCCTAAGCAGGGACTAAGTGTTAATTTTGAAAAAATAAGCCTGGACCAACATCATATATTAAGCAAATGCGAACTTGAAAGTAGTACTGATGAGTTGATGGAAATTCTCGAACGCACAGACAAATCACTTTTTCAAAAGAATATTTTAGATCCGTTAATAGAATATGGTTTTTTTGAACGCATTATTTCAAATCAGTCCGAAGCTCCAAAAGAAAGATTTCGATTAACAGTTATGAATATTCCAGGTTGTAACTTTGAAAATGTAAATGCAGACCAAATTAAAATATTAAGAAACTGTAAACTTGAAAGTAGTGCTGATGAGTTAATGAAAATCCTAAAACGTACTAACAAGTCCCGATTTAAAAATGATATTCTTAATCCTTTAATTAAATGTGATTTTTTTGAGCGCACTATCCTCGATAAGCCTAAAAGCCCAAACCAAAAATACAGATTCACTGGTAAATTTGTCCAAACTAAATTGATTTAGCGATTATTCAATCATTTTTTTACTAATGTTTTCAAATTTTAGATTTAAGCGGTTTTTTTAATAAATCCATATCAGGTGTTAACTAACGTTGTAATCGTTTAAATATAGTCAAGTTAATTTTTACGTTATAACTCTTTGATTTTTAATTAATTTATCTATTTTTTAACTTATTTTCGAGTATTTTGGTATTTTCAGCTTATACTATGACTACTTTTTAGTACCTTTTTTTAGTTTTCATTATGAAAGTCAAATTATTATTTGTTTTTACAGTTTTCTTAAGTTTCGGCGTATGGGCAAACACTATTGTTTATGTGCTCAATGATAATAGTGAAATCCGTTCTAGTAAATCAGCTGTCAACGATCAAAATATCTTAAAAATAGTTAATAAAGATCAAAGTTTGCAGCGTTTAACCATGCATTATTCTGGATGGTCTTTAGTTGCTGTTGACGATATCAATGGTTGGATTTTATCTTCCAGCCTTACTAGTAAAGCCCCTGTTGTGAAGAATGTTATTACCAGCAAGGTCATAGCTGAAGTTGCTCAATATAAAAAAGAGCTGCAAGATATAACTTTACAACTGTCAGAAGCGAATCAAAAGCTTACTGAGTTTAAGCAGTCTAATACTCAACTTTCTAATACTGTTACTACGTTAAAGACATCAATAGATAAATTGTCATTTGAAAATTCAACACTAAAACAGGCTTTAGAGGTGAAATCAAAAGTCGCTATTGATTTAGTTGAAGTTAATGAAAATCCTAAAAATAGCGATGAAAGTAGCTTAAAAGCTGTTAAGTCCAATAAAAATACTATAGATACAACTCAGCCTATCGCTGATTCTGATGCAGAAATAAATTCAAAAGTTGTTCAATCTGATCAAAATATTGATAACACTATTAATTCTAATAATGATATTAAAGATACTACTGTTGCAACAGCTAATTGGATTTATATCGGCATTGTGACTGTGATTATTTTGTTGCTAATTTTACTGGCTATTTACAATAGCAATAAACGACGCCATTTTGACCTTAATACTTTGAGGCGCTAATTTTATGTCTGCTGTAGAAGTTAATATTGATACGTTTGATTCTTTAGTGATAGAAGAGTCACATAAACGTTTAGTGGTTTTGGATATTTCAGCTGAATGGTGTGGACCTTGTAAAATTTTAGAGCCTATCATTACTTCTGTTGCTTTAGAGTTTGATCAGTCGGAGTTCTTACTTGCTAAAATTGAAGCGGAAGATGAAAATATGAAAATTGCTGGTCGTTATGGTGTTCGTGGCTTTCCAACTGTTATCGCTTTTATTGATGGTGAAGAGGTTGATCGCTTTCATTCTGCACAGACACCTGATTTTGTGCGCGATTTCATTGAAAATAATTTAGCTTAAAGACTCTATGAAAACAGGAATACTATTAACCAATTTAGGCACGCCTGATGAACCAACTAAACCAGCGTTAAAGAGATATTTATCTGAATTTTTGTCTGATCCTAGAGTGGTTGACCCACCTAATAAATTTGTTTGGTGGTTGGCTTTAAATATTGTTATTCTGAATATAAGACCGCAAAAGTCAGCACTTAATTATGCCAAGATTTGGGATAGTTGTGGTCCTGGATCTCCCTTGTTAAACATCACTCAGTCTCAATTGGATGGCGTTAAATCGGCGCTTTCTAAAAAAAACTCAGCGCTAGAATTTGCAATGGGTATGCGTTATGGCAATCCTTCAATTGCTCATGCATTGCAACAGCTAAAAAATAAAGGTTGTGAAAGAATTGTCACCTTGCCACTTTATCCACAATATTCAAAAACCACAACACTTTCAACGCTTGATGCGATCAATGCAGAGCTTAACACTTGGTCTAGCCAACCTGAACTTGTATTTATTGAGCATTATTACCAAAATAAAGCTTATATCCAAGCATTGAATAATTCTATTAAAGAATTTCAAGCCACACATGGACAGCCTAATAAGTTGTTAATTTCATTTCATGGCATCCCCCAGCGCTATGTTGATAATGGCGATATTTACTATCAACACTGTATGCAAACTGCTGAATTATTGGCAAATTCATTGAATTTGCAGGCTCATGAGTGGCAGGCAAGTTTTCAGTCAATTTTTGGTAGAGAGGAATGGACTAAGCCTTATACTAAAGATACATTAGAATCTTTCGCTAAATCTGGTGTTGAAAGTGTGCAAGTGGTTTGTCCAGGATTCTCAGCTGATTGTTTGGAGACATTAGAGGAAATTGATGATGAAAATCGTGGTTACTTTATGGATGCAGGCGGAAAATCATTTGCTTATATCCCAGCATTAAATACACGACAAGATCATATTGATGCAATTATTGATGTTCTCTCCGAGCACTTATAATAAGTTCGTATAATTTATATTATGTTAAATAATATAAATTCTTAGTATTTCAATCTATCAATACAACAGCCCTATTTCATATTATTGGATTTATATAATTGAATGGGTTGATAGCCTAAATCAATATAATCATTGATTATCGCTGGCCCACTAGCAGCAACATCAACAAAATTAATATAAGCGCTTGGATCTATGTCAAACCATGATGAATGTGCCCCACATACGTGCAAGTTGACATTTTTTGTTTGCACTAAATCCTGTAAAGTTGCTATTGCTTGTGGTTGCTTTTTGGCTCTTTTTTTAAGCAGTTGAAATTGTTCACGTCCATGAGAAACAATGGCGATTTCTATATTTGGATATTTTTCTTTTAATTGATCTCTTAGTTCTTTAACCATGGGTGCGGCCCATTCCCAAGTTTTTTTATCATTTTCAATTAATTCAAACACCACGCCTTCAGGGGTATTGTCGGACTTTAACAGTCTATCAACATCTGGATGTGTGTAGTTTGCTATTATAGGGCTGCTTAACAATAATATAAAAATTGCTTTGATTTTGTTCATATCCACCCTCTTCTCTTTTACTATCTTTATTTGTTCAGTTATTATTGTAGCGCTTACTCTTTATAATGGCAAATATGCCTAATCAGATATTTACTATTGAGCTGCAAAAAAATAAGCAGAATTTTGAATGCCCTGAAAACGATTCAATTCTAGAGGGAGGGTTGCGTCATGGTCTAGCGATTAATTATAAATGTAGCAATGGTACGTGTGGCGTCTGCAAAGCTAAACTGATTGATGGCCAGCTGGAAAAAATAAAGCATCATGATTATTCACTTTCTACTGATGAATTAGATAATCAAGAATTTCTGACGTGTTGTCATGCGCCACGCTCAGATCTTAAGCTCGAGCTTGATTTAATTGGCGATGTTCGATCAATCCCCCTTCAAACCATTCAAACCAAGATTAAAGATATTCGCTTTATTAACAATGATATGGCAATTGTTAGCTTAAGAACACCAAGATCCCAAACCCTGCAGTTTATGGCCGGTCAAGATGTAGAATTGAGTTTTAAAGGGGTTGTTTCTCGCTATCCTATTGCTTCCTGCCCTTGTCACGGCATGGAGTTAGAGTTTCACATCCGTAATCTCAATATTGATCAGTTCTCACAAGCCATTTTTTCTAGAAAACTCAAAGCTAAAGCTAAGGTTGAGCTGGTAGGTCCAAAAGGTATGTTTGTATTAAAAGAGACATCCGCTAAACCAATGGTTTTCATTGCTTGGGATGGTGGTTTCGCCCCTATTAGAAGCTTAGCTGAACATGCATTTTCTTTGGAAATGATAAATCCTGTGTATTTTTATTGGGCTTACCCTGCTACTGATCCTGCACCCTATTTTGATAACCATGCACAATCATGGCGTGCAGTAATGGATGAATATCATTATCAAACTATTGCGTGTGATTTTGATCGATCTAGTAAAAATGATTGCCATAAGGTGGCTAAACAGATTTACGATTCACTGGATCATAAAGTGATTAATCAATCTGAACTTTACATTTCCGCCCCTGCTGAAGTTTTGATTTATTTAGGTGAGTTGCTACTTGATAATGGCTTGGATGAATCACAACTAATCGCCTCTCCAATATAATAAATTTATTGTTATTTTTTTATATAGATTGATACCAAAGGCTTTGCGCTTTTTATTAGAATAAAGTAATATTATTGCATCATTAATTGATGATATTTACCTATCAAACTCACCATAATTATTTTCATTTTTTTTAATTCTCGCAATCCCTTTTATATCAATATGTATGGCGATTTTGACTTGTTTATGGTGTTTTTACTACTTGCAAAAAAAAGCAAAACACACTATATTTAGTTGCAGTTATCTTTTACGAACACTATATCTAGTGTTTTTACTCAGGGGAGAGTATGAATCAAAATATTAAAGTCACTAAGCGCAATGGCCAGCAAGAGCCAATCGACATGGAGAAGATTCACCGTGTGGTTCATTGGGCGTCTCAGGACCTTAATGGGGTGAGTGTTAGTCAGGTTGAAATCAATGCGCAATTGGCATTTTTCGACGGAATTAAGACTGAAGATATTCACGAAACGATTATCAAATCTGCAGCTGATTTAATCTCAACAGATTCGCCCGATTATCAATATTTAGCAGCACGTCTTGCTATTTTTCATTTGCGTAAAAAAGCCTTTAAATCTTTCACACCACCTGCGCTTTTTGATCATGTGCAAAAATTTACCGCTTTGGGTATTTATGATAAAGATATATTGGATAAATATACTCAAGCTGAAATTGAAGAGTTAGATGGCTATATCGATCATTGGCGTGATATGAAATTTTCTTATGCTGCTGTTAAGCAGCTAGAAGGCAAGTATTTAGTTCAAAATCGTGTGACCGGTGATATTTACGAATCTCCTCAACAATTGTATATGTTAGTAGGTATGTGCTTATTTCAAGAATACGATGCTCAAGAGCGAATGGCTATTGTTAAGCGTTTTTATGATGGCGTTTCTAATTTTAAGATTTCATTACCAACTCCTATTATGGCAGGTGTACGCACCCCAACTCGTCAGTTTTCATCTTGCGTATTAATTGAAGCAGACGATGATCTTGATTCAATTAGTGCAGCCTCTGGTGCAATTGTTAAGTACGTATCGCAACGAGCAGGTATCGGTATTAATGCAGGACGTATTCGTGCCATTGGTAGCCCAATTCGTAATGGTGAAGCAACTCATACTGGCTGCATTCCTTTTTATAAACATTTTCATACTGCGGTTAAATCTTGTTCTCAAGGCGGAGTTCGTGGTGGTGCCGCCACCCTATTCTATCCTTTATGGCATCTTGAAGTTGAAAGTTTACTAGTGCTTAAAAATAACACAGGTACTGATGAAAACAGGATTCGTCATCTAGATTATGGCGTTCAATTTAATGGTCTTATGTATCAGCGCTTTTTAGCTGATGACAACATTACCTTGTTCTCTCCACATGATGTTCCTGGTTTATATGATGCTTTTTTTGAAGATCAGACAGAGTTCAAGCGTTTGTATGAGGTATATGAACAAGACGAATCAATTCGAAAAGAAACAATTAAAGCAAGAGATTTATTTGCCAAGTTTATGCAAGAGCGTGCTAATACTGGACGTATTTACTTGCAAAATGTTGATCATTGCAATACTCATGGTGCTTTTGATCCAAAAGTAGCGCCAGTGCGTCAATCGAATCTTTGCATGGAGATTACACTCCCTACTAAGCCACTACATTCAGTTCAGGATGAAAATGGTGAAGTGGCTTTATGCACTCTTTCTGCGGTTAATCTTGGTGCATTAGAGTCACTTGATGAACTTGAAGGCATTACTGATATTATTGTTCGAGCTTTGGATTCATTGCTTGACTATCAGGATTATCCGCTTAAGGCAGCAGAATTAGCTAGTATGAATCGTCGCACATTGGGTATCGGTGTTACCAATTTGGCTTATTATTTGGCAAAAAATAATGCCAAATACTCTGATGGTTCTGGCAATGATTTAATTCATCAAGCGTTTGAAGCATTACAGTATTACTCACTCAAGGCATCTAATATCTTGGCTCAAGAAAAAGGCGCTTGTCCGTCATTTGGTGAAACTCAATATGCGCAAGGTATTTTGCCAGTAGATACTTATAAAAAAGATGTAGATGCTTTCTGTAGTAGTGAGCTTAAATTAGATTGGGATCAGTTGCGCAGTGATATTCAGGCAACTGGCCTAAGAAATTCAACTTTGACTGCGCTGATGCCATGTGAGAGTTCGTCTCAAATTTCTAATTCAACTAATGGTATTGAACCACCTCGAGGTTTTGTTTCTATCAAACAGTCTAAAGATGGCATACTAAAGCAAATTGTGCCTGATTATGAAAACCTTAAAGATAAGTATGAATTGCTTTGGGATATTAAAGATAATGAAGGTTATTTGCAATTGTGCGCAATTATGCAAAAGTTTGTTGATCAATCAATTAGTACCAATACACATTATGATCCTGCTCAATTTGATGGCAATCGAGTGCCAATGAAGTTATTCCTAATGGATCTGTTGAAGGCCTATAAATATGGCGTTAAAACGCTTTATTATCATACAACACGTGATGGTGGTGGCGATGATATGCTTGAAAAAGAAGATGATAACGCTTGCGCTGATGGCGTATGCAAATTGTAGCAAAAGGTTGAATTATGTCATATAGTATTTTTAGTAAAACAGTTAGCGATACATTAACCCAGCCAATGTTTTTTGGTGATAGTGTTAATGTGGCACGTTTTGATAAGCAAAAGTTTGAAATGTTTGAAAAGCTTACAGAAAAACAGTTGTCATTTTTTTGGCGACCAGAAGAGATTGATGTTTCTAAAGATAAAATGGATTTTGCCAAGCTCTTGCCAAATGAAAAGCACATCTTTTTATCAAACTTGCAATATCAAATTCTTCTAGATTCTGTACAGGGGCGTAGTCCCAACATTGCTTTCTTGCCAATTGTGTCTTTGCCAGAATTAGAAAACTGGATTGAAACTTGGAGTTTTTCTGAGACTATTCACTCACGCTCTTATACGCATATTATTCGTGCAATTGTGAATGAGCCGGGTGCTGTGTTTGATGACATTATGAAAACCGAGCAAATCATTGAGCGTGCTGAGAGTGTCTCTAAGCATTATGATGAATTAATTAAATGTTCCCAAGCTTATTTATTACATGGTGAAGGCACTCATGACTTAAATGGTGAGCAAACTACTATTGATTTAAAGTGTTTGAAGCGAAAACTATATCTAACTATTATGTCGGTTAATATCCTAGAGGCTGTACGTTTTTATGTGTCGTTTGCCTGTTCATTTGCTTTTGCCGAACGCAAGGTAATGGAAGGCAATGCCAAGATTATTAAGATGATTGCAAGAGATGAGGCACTGCATTTAACAGGCACTCAACATATGATTAATCTTATTCGTGATGGCAAGGATGATCCGGAGATGGCCGAAATTGCCGCTGATTGTGAAGACGAAGTAATTAAAATGTTCAAAGAAGCTTGTGAACAGGAAAAGAGCTGGTCTGAATATTTGTTTAGAGATGGCTCTATGATTGGATTAAACGCTGAAATTTTAAAACAATACCTTGAATATATTACCAATATACGCATGAGTGCCATTGGTCTGACGCCATTATTCGAAGAACGCAGCAATCCATTGCCATGGATTAATCATTGGCTAGATTCTGATAATGTTCAGGTGGCACCACAAGAAACTGAAATTACCTCTTATCTAGTGAGTGCAATTGACAACACGCTAGATGAAGCTGATTCAGATTTTGGCGACTTTAAACTTTGATTAAGCGATATGTTTAGAATTGAAATTGACAATATTAATGGAAAAACAGAATCGCTTTATGTGTATGGCGAACAGTCTATCCTGACAGAGCTTGAAGAGCACAATGTCTTAATTAATTACTCATGTCGTCAAGGGCATTGTGGGTCTTGCGTGCTTCAGCTGTTAAAAGGCGATGTAATGCATCAAGATTGCCTTGTGCCTTTATCCCAGGGTGAAATTTTAGCCTGCCAGGCAAAGCCAATTAGCGATATTAAGGTTGGATCAAGAAATTGACAGACTGTTAATGTAGTCTAATACTTCTGAACGACTACCTTTGAATACTACACGATCTAATTTCTTCTGAATTTGGTAATTGTACATAGGGTCGTAATAATCAACTAGTAGTGACTCCACGATTGGTAAGAATCCATCAAAACTATTCGTGTTTTTAAACCCATTTAGAGCGAGCTCTACTTGTGATTTCATTATTTTATAACGTTCAAGCCCTAATCTTTTTTGAATCTTTTCCAAACTTTTTAACCAATAATTAACAAAATTATCAAAGCCTTTAACTTGATCTTGGGCGATAAAATCTCGATGCATGTTAATCACATAAGCATCCATACTCACTTCAATGCGCTCATCAGTAGATGCTTCTAATAAAATTAAATCAGCTTTTGAGGTTTGGTTTTTAACACAATCAGGAATATGGACAGTGCCAACATTGGCACCTTCATCTTCAAACACCAAATGACTATTGCCTTGTTTTTTAATCAACTCAATGGCCAATTCATTTTCAAAAGCAATTTGAGTGGGTTGTACAGTGGTTGTATTGCCAAATGCCGAGCCTCGATGGTTGGCTAAGCCTTCCAAGTCAATTGTTTGTTGAATATGATCAAGCAACAAAGTTTTTCCGCAACCGGTTTGTCCGCCAATGATCACAGGCGTTATATTGCCCATGATGCGATCGGTCTCAT
>NZ_JAQWSS010000118.1 GCF_029243085.1 Candidatus Thioglobus sp.
CACACCTGCAGAAACACGTAAATCATCAAGTGAAATATCATTGACTTTCTCATAAATGCCACCCGCATCTACAAAGGCACTCATGCGCATATTTTTACTGTCATTGATGAAATCCATTGGCGATATAACAGAGGCGCCTGCAAGAATGGATAATTCACCACCCTTAGAAGTATCTGTTAATATTCCATTTGAATCAATATATTTATTACCTAGAGAGTTAAAGTCAAAGCCTCTAACTGATGATGATCCACCGCCATAATAACGTTTAAAGAATGGTAAGTCTTTACCGCCATAGCCTTGTGCTAGACCTAAATTTCCATTAGTTTTTAGCGTTAAACTGTTACCAAACGGTAAGTAGTTTCTATGGTTTAAACCTAGCTTGTAATATCTAAAATCAGCAACAGGTAATGCAATGTCAAAGCTAGCACTAGTGCTATGACCATCTGTCGGGTAGTTGTAGTCATTAAGTGTATCAGCACTCCAATTGAAATTTGCTTTTACTTCAGTCTTATCTGTTGAGGCACACTGCGATTCTAATTCGGCGAAATCCGTTTTACATGTGATATCGCTGTTTGAAAATTTTAATTCAGATCCAATTCTAGTACTTGAAGTAATTGGAATTCCGTAACCTAAACTTCCGCCAAATGTGTCAATCTTGTAGTCACCTACATTATCTAAATTCTCAATTTGTTTACTAAATAAGCCATAACTAATGTTGTGCTTGTCCTCATTAAAGTATGGATTTGAGAAGTAGAAGTTAAATTCTTTAACCGCACTAGAGTTTGCTATCTTGGCATTAAGTGTTGTACCTGTACCTAAAAAATTTCTTTCGTTAATACCAACTTCAAACGAGGATCCAGTGCCGTTTGAATGTGAAATCCCCATGGTAATTGCGCCAGTTTTGGTCTCTTCTACTGAAAAATTAAGATCGATTTTATCATCGAATCCTTTAAGCCTTGAAACCTCCATTTTTACATTAGAGAAAAACCCTAGGCGTTTAATTTTGTTGATTGATTCATCGAGTTCGGTATTTGAATATAAACCACCTTCGTTAATGCCAATTTCCCGGCGAATAACTTCATCCTGTGTACGGGTATTGCCAACGATGGTAATACGATTAATATAAACTTTTTTATTCAATGAAATATCAATAGTCAAGTCAATAGTATGCGTCTTGGTATTTTCATGAGTGATAGGATTAATTTTGGCAAATGCATAACCTTGGTCAGCAAATACATCGGTAATGGCTTGAATACTTTCAATAACTTTCTTACGTTCAAACACATCGTTTTTCTTAACGCTTAAAAGTTCATTCAAGTCTTTAATGGATTGATTTAACAAGTCTCCCGTAAAAGCTATTGTTCCCACTTTATATTGCGAGCCTTCGCTAATCTGAATATCAATATCAATATTCTCTTTATTGTCAGATAGCGTAGTTTGAATTTTGTTGATTTTAAAATCAAGATAGCCGTTATTAATGTATAAAGACTTCATAGACTCAACACCGGCATCTAGTGCAACTTTAGAATAATGATCTTTTTCCGTGAAATAATTCATGATAAAGAAATCAGCTTCGCCAATATCAAACAAATCTAATAAGTCATCCTCATCGTGAATATTGCCACCTGTTATCTTCATTGAATTAATTCTGGCTACTTCACCTTCGTTGATGTCTAACTCAATACCAACTCGATTCTGAGCATCTATTTCAATTTTTTTATTAATCTGGATGCCATAGTAACCCTTAGAGATATAAGAGGATTTTATTTGTGAAATTAACTGATCTAATTTTCGTTGATTAAAAATATTGCCTTGAGCAAGATTCATGTTTTTTAGAATTTGGTTTAACGAATCTTCATCGATCACATTATCGGAGTAGTTAAGTACGTCAACAAATTTAATATGAGGATTTTCTAATAACTTAATTTTAAGAACTTGATCTACTTGTGATACTTCAATATCTTTAAAGAAGCTTGTCTTATAAAGATCGCGAATAATTTGACCAGACACTTGTTTGTTGTAATCATCACCTGTCTCAACAGGTAGATAGCTTAATACTGTTCCACGAGAGATCGAATCTAACCCTAATATTTCAATACTTTTAATAGGATCTGCAAGGGCCATCGAGCTGCTAAAAATACTAGCAGAGATTAATAATTGAAGTGTTGTTTTTTTCATGATGCTTATTAAGTTACAATAATCGTGTCAAGTCATTATACAGAGCTATAAAGGTTAATGACAAAATAACAAATAGGCCTAATTTAGCCAGTATTTGTTGGGTTGTATCACTAACCGCAGAACCCTTGATCATCTCAATCAGATAAAAAAACAAATGCCCGCCATCAAGCAGGGGGATTGGTAAAAGATTTAGTAAGCCCAATCCAATACTAATCAATGCCAAGAAAGATAAGAATGGCACCAAGCCAACCTCAGCGGTTTTGCCAGCATAATTAGCAATACTCACCGGCCCACCAATTTGATCAATCGAGGTTTCACCAATAATCATTTTTTTAATCATTTTTAGATTAAGTAATGTCAATTGATAAACTTTATCGGTAGCTGAAGATAAAGCATCTAGTGGATTTTTTTGGATTAATACTTGCCAATTTGTCAAGAAATCCTTGGGAATCTTAACACTTACACCTGCTTTTGGCAGGTTGTTAACAAGTTTTGGTGTTAACACTAGGTCCAAATATGAATCGTTACGCTTGATCGAAAGGTTGATTGAGCCAACTGGTTTTGTTTGTATTATTTGGACAAAGTCCTGCCAATTATGAATTGGCCTGGTGTTAGCCATTAGCACTTTGTCTCCAGATTGTAAACCGGCTTTACTGGCTGCAGAATTTGGCACAACTTGATCGATAATAGCTGGAATTGTTGGTTTTGCAAACTCAAACCCTAAATAATGATCAACCCCTTGCTCCGGATCGGCTAGAAAATCATTAGTTAAGCTTAGCTCAACTGTTTTTAAGTTTGACTGACTGGATAGCGCTTGGATGGTTAACGGTTCGTTTTCAATTGCTTGAATAAATTGAATGGAAAATTCACTAATACTTGGTGTTGGTGCATTGTTAATGCTGAGTAATACATCACCTGTTTGCAATCCAGATTCGCTAAAAATTCCTGATGAATTGACCGTGCCAACAACTGGCTTTATACCGTTAACACCAATAATAAACACAAAAGTGTATAGAAAAATTGCTAACAGGAAGTTTGCAATTGGGCCGGCTGCTACGATAGCAAAACGTTGATAAACAGATTTTCGATTGAAAGCACGATGCTGTTCAAATGCTGCAACCTTACCTTCTTGTTCGTCAAGCATCTTGACATAGCCACCAAGTGGGATTGCACACAAGGCAAATTCTGTCTCACCTCGTTGAAAAGATTTAATTACCTTGCCGAAACCAATAGAGAATCTTAAAACTTTAACATTTAATTTTTTTGCAACCCAATAGTGTCCATATTCGTGAATAGTGACTAAGATGCCAATAGTCACTATAAAAGAAAGCAGGGCAGTTAAAAAACCCATTCAAATTTAAAGTTGAGAGTGCGAATGTCCTGCTTCTTTAAGGCGCTTTAAGTAAGTTGACCATAAGGCATCTTTATCGGTGGCTAATTTGTATAAATGCTCCCAAGAATAGATACCGGTATCATGACCATCATTAAAGAAGATATAAACAGCATAATTTCCCGTTGGCTCAATGCGGTCAATCTTAACGTTTTCTTTGTCTAATTGTAAAGTCTCTTGACCAGGTCCATGGCCAACAACCTCTGCAGACGGTGAATAAACTCTTAAAAATTCAGTACTTAGTGGGTAATCAACACCATCGAAAGTTAGTGTTAGTAAATTTTTATCTTTATTGAGAGTAATGTTACTTGGTGTTTGCATAATTTGCCTTTAAATAAATAGTGTCGATATTTTATCAGAACTATGGTTTTTATTATCCTTTCGCTTAATAAGTGGATAAAATAAAGCGCATGATGATTCAATTTACAAAAATGCACGGTCTTGGTAATGACTTTATGGTTGTTGACAACACCAGTGGCAAGATTAATTTTAATATTAAGCAGATTGTTAAATTGGCTGATAGAAATTTTGGCATTGGTTTCGACCAATTACTAGTAGTAGAATCAAGCACCACTCCAACCATTGATTTTCGTTATGTGATTTATAATGCAGACGGGTCTGAAGTGGAGCAATGTGGTAATGGTGCCCGTTGTTTTGCACGATTTGTTAGTGAAAAAGAGCTTACCACTAACAATCCAATTGTTGTCGAAACTCATTCAAGTGTCATTACCTTGTTTATTCATGAAAATAATGCAGTTCGTGTTGACATGGGGGAGCCGCAATTTGAACCTAAGGGTATTCCGCTTGTTGCTCATAGTGTTCAAGCTGTTTATCAAATTGAAGGGTTTGAAATGGGTGTTATATCAATGGGCAACCCCCATTGCGTTCTAACAATTAACGACACCTCTAATTTAGATGTTGCTAGCATTGCTAAACAAATACAAGCTAGTGATTTACTGCCCAATCAAGCCAATATTGGTTTTATGCAGGTGCTAAATCGCGATGAAATTAATTTAAGAGTTTATGAGCGTGGCGCTGGAGAAACGTTGGCTTGTGGTAGTGGTGCATGTGCAGCGGTTGTGCATGGTATTGAGCAAGGATTACTTGATTCAAAAGTAATTGTTCATCTAACAGGTGGTGACGCTCTAGTTGAGTATCAACGCGGTGAGTCTGTATTTTTATCAGGGCCAGCTGAATTTGTTTTTGAGGGGCAAGTTGAAATTTAACAACTAACTGAAAACACCTTTTTATCCGATAGCCTGATTGCGCTTAACGCCCCGCCCCAAACACAACCGTGATCCATGGGATAAATATGCGCTCGATCGACATGCTTAAGTGTTGACCAATGGCCAAAGAAAATATCAGTATTTTTTAGCAGGCGCTCTTTATGATCGAACCACGCTTGGTAGCCCCTCGGCGCCGAATCAAAATTCATTTTATGTTTGAATTCTAATTTGCCATCAGCCTGACAGAAACGCATACGCATTAAGGCGTTAACGGTGTATCGACATTGCTCTAATTTATCAAGATCTTTATGCCATGTGCGTGGATTGTTATCATACATTTGGGTTAAAAAATGACCAACATCCTGACTTTGTAAATATTGCTCAACTTGTTTAGCTTGAGATACTGCTATAGAGTCATTCCAATTTGGCGGTATACCGGCATGAACCATAAAAACTTCTTTGTGCTTAATGATTAATGGCTGCTGTAAAAGAAACTCAAGTAATTCAGTAGAATTATTTGCCTGAAGAATATCGGTAAATGTGTCTTTTTTATTTGGTGTAATGGTGCCAAAAGCACACGCTAATAAATGAAAATCATGATTACCTAAAACCATTGAAGTATTGTCAGTATGTGCTTTAATGAAAGCTAAGGTTTCTAAAGATTTATCACCCCGATTAATCACATCCCCAAGAAAAAACAATTGGTCCTTATCTAGGGAAAAATTTATTTTTTTTAATAATGATTGTAGAGAATCATAGCAACCCTGAACATCACCAATGAGATAATCAGCCATTAATGTAGCGTGTAAGGTTCACTTAGAACAAATTCAGGTATTGTAGCTTCGAAGCGTTCACCCTCATCGTTAATCATTCCATAAGTGCCTTTCATTGTGCCTGTCGCTGTTTTAATTACCGATCCAGAGGAATATTGATAAGACTCGCCAGGCATTATATGCGGTTGTTGACCAACAACTCCTTCACCAATAACTTCTTCCATACGACCTGTTTCGTCTTGAATTAACCAGCGCCTAGTTAAGAGCTGAGCACCAATTGAGCCGTTATTAGTAATAGTAATGGTGTAAGCAAATGTATGTTGGTTGATAGTTGCACTTGATTGCTCTTCAATAAAGCTAACCTTTACGTCGATTTTAATATTGTTTTTCATAGTCTTTAGCCAGGGTGATAAAGGTGTCAATATCTAGCATTTCTGCACGCTGAGATAAATCAACACCTGTTTGTTCTTGAGTTAATAGGGATTTTAAACAATTTCTAAGTGTTTTTCTGCGATGGGAAAACGCAGCTTTAACCACTTTTTCAAATATATCAATGTCACCAACTTTACATGATTTTAGCGGCTTTAAGTAAACAATGGCAGAGTCAACTTTAGGCGCAGGGTCAAACGATTCTGGCGGGACAACAAAGATAAGTTCCACTTCAAAAAATGCTTGCATCATGACACTCAATCGACCATAAATTTTTGAACCGTGACTAGCTGACATCCTTTCAACCACTTCTTTTTGCAGCATAAATGTCATGTCAATTATTTTGTCTCGATTATCAAGTAAGTGAAATAAAATAGGTGAAGAAATATTATATGGCAGGTTTCCAACTACTCGAATTGGTGGATTGAATAAATTTAAATCAAAATTTAGCGCATCACCTTGGTTTATCACCAGATTAGACTTATTGTAAGCGGCTAAAATTTTGATTAAATCTCGATCAATTTCAATAACATTCAGCTGATTAACTCGCTCTAGCAAGGGCAAGGTCATAGCACCTTGACCCGGCCCAATTTCAAGCAAGTTATCATTATGTTTAGGCGCTATTGTGGCGACAATTCGCTCAATAATCTTTTGGTCAGTCAAGAAGTTCTGACCAAAACGTTTACGAGCTTTATGTTTTCCTGACATGATAGTTAAACGCCTAATAAATGGTTTTATTAATAAAGTTTTGTGCGTATTCTAACGCAGTATGCAAGCTACCTAGGCTAATATTACCAGTTCCAGCAAGCGAAAGAGCGGTGCCATGATCAACTGAGGTACGGATAAAGGGCAAACCTAGAGTAATATTTACAGCCTTTTTAAAACCTAGGGTTTTTAAAACAGGTAGCCCTTGGTCATGATACATACTCAAAACACAATCAACCCCCTGAAGAGCGTCAACCGTAAAAGCAGTATCCGCCGGAACGCTACCAGTCAGATTAAATCCTTGATTGTTTAGCTTAGCAATTAAGGGATTGATAATTTCAATTTCTTCCATACCTAGATAACCATCCTCACCAGCATGCGGATTCAGCCCGCAAACAACAATGTTAGGATTTATAGTACCGTAAGCCTCTAAGGATCGGTGAATAATACGAATGGTCTGTTCGAGTGACTCAGCCGTTATGTTTTGAGCCACCTGAGAAAGTGGTAGGTGAGTTGTTGCTAGAGCAACCCGAAGTCCTTTTGTAGCAAGCATCATGACGGTTTTATTAACATTGGAAAGGCCGGCTAAATATTCAGTATGACCCGTAAAACCAGGATTGACACTATTAATAATACCTTTATGAACAGGGCCCGTAACTAAAGCACTACATTGTTTTTTTAGGCAAAAATCTGTAGCGGCATCAAGTGTGTTAAGAACATATTGAGCATTATCAGGGTTCAAGACACCGGTAGTAATATTACCTTCTGCTTTGATTGGATAAACACATAACTGATGAGTCGTATTAACACAATCAGATTCAACAATTTTAAGTGGTAATTTTAGTTGTTTTGCACGTGATATCAGCATATCAGGATCGGCAAAAACCAATAAATTTTTATCAGATTTTTTTTGAGCATGAATAACGGCTAAATCAGGGCCAATTCCTGCTGGCTCTCCAGGGGTGAATGCAATCGTCATTTAACATTAATTAATAAAATATAATACATATATTATAGTGCCAATATATAAGTAAAAATTTATATACTAAAATATATAATACAGTATTATATTTGTATAATTTATTAGTTAAAAATCAGATGGTTATATAAGGTAATAGATGATTAACAGCTATTTGATTTAAATAGTAAACACGATGGAAGGTAATCATATAAAATTCCAAACAATACTACTAATTATCACATTTAAAAACAGGTTAACTATGAGCTTTAAAATCACACCTTTAGTCACATCCGTTTTACTAGCACTTTCACTGCCTTTACACTCACAAATTATCAATCCAAATAGTAATAGCTTTGACTCTGTTTATAACATTCAAACAATTACCGGAATGTCTCTTGATAAAAGAGCGTTATTAGGTGGCGTAGTGATTTCATCCTCTCAGGTTAATTTATCGGCACAAGTTGCAGGTGATGTTTTAAGTGTTAGTGGTAGAGAAGGCGACATGTTTAACAAGGGTACAACCTTAGTGACACTAGAGCAAGACTCCATTCAAGCACAACGTGATTCTGCTTATGCCGAGATTGCCTCAGCTAATGAATCACTTAGAAATGCAGGTGTTCAGTATTCACAATCAATTGTATCTCCTAATGGAGGCAGCATGCTTGGCGGTGTACCGGGTATGTTTTCAATGTTTACTGATCCCATGTTAAAAATGAGTGGTCAGGGTAATCCAGAGTTTGATAAATTTGCCAATAGAACTTCAAGATACACCTCATATCAACAAGCAAAAAACAAATTAACTCAAGCAGAAAACAATTTAAAGCAAATTGAATCTCGCCTAAAAGATGCGAGTGTTGCTGCACCGTTTGATGGTGTTATTGTCGCTAAATCAATTAATGTGGGTGATATTGTCCAACCGGGTCAAAAACTTTTAGCATTTGCTAATATTAAAGAGCTTCAAGTTGAGGTGAATATTCCATCAAGATTGGTAAGAAGTTTAAAGCTTGATACTGATTATCGAATTAAGTTAGATATTGCCAATATTGTTGTCGATGCTAAATTGTCACAAATTTACCCGATTGCTGATAACGCTAAACACAGTGTTAAGGTAAAGTTTGACTTACCAGAAGGTGTGCCAGTACTACCAGGTGCTTATGCAGAAGTTGAAATTTTTGAAACTGATTCAGGCATTTTAACGCCAGTTGTATTAGAATCTGCAATCATGTGGCGCTCTTCATTGCCAAGTGTATTTATTATTAACCCATTAACAAATAAAACTGAGTTGCGTTTTATTCGTTTAGGTGAGCAAGTTGGTAAGGATAAGAAAAGTGTTTTATCAGGCTTGAAGATTGGCGAGAAAATTGTCGCTAATCCCAATATTTTAATGGTTTCAGGAATGGATATTTAATTCGATCATTATGTCAAACAATAACACAGCCATGAATGACGAAGTTGATTTAGGCATAGCTGGAAAGCTAACCAAAGCCTTTATCACTTCACCACTATCGATAATTATTTTCTTTGCTATGTTGGGAGCTGGAATTATCGGTCTAATTTCAACGCCACGTCAGGAAGATCCTCAAATCTCAGTACCACTGATTGATTTATTTGTTGAATATCCGGGTGCCTCTTCAGAAGAAGTGTCCAATATTGTTGTTAAGCCCTTAGAGCGACTAATGTCTCAAATTCTGGGTGTAAAGCATGTTTATTCAGTCAGTGATAAAGGGCAGGGAATTATTACTGTTGAATTTGATGTGGGTCAGGATATGAACGCATCAATTATTAAAGTACGAGATAAAATGCTTGCCAATCTTGACTTTATGCCTCCAGGTGCTAGACAGCCATTAATCAAACCAAAAGAAATTGATGATGTTCCAATTATTAATTTAACACTCTGGTCAAAGTCTTTAGATGATGGTCAGTTACGCTCTCTTGGTTTAGAATTAATCCAGCAACTGGAGAAAGTTAAAGATACAAACAACGGCTTTATTGTGGGTGGCCGTAAAGAGATTTTCCATATTGATGCGTATCCGGGTCGATTAGCTGGTTATGGTGTGTCAATTCAGCAAATTGCTGGCACTATTGGCAATGCAAATATTCGAGAACATACTGGTAATATTGAGCTAAATGGTTTTAGCATGGAAGTATATTCTGGTGATTTTTTTACCAAAGTTGAAGATATTGAGAACTTAGTAATCACCGTTAATAATGGCAAGCCAATCTATATTCGAGATGTAGCTGACGTTTACTATGCACCAGAACAAACTGAGCACATGGTTAACTATTACACAGGTAAAGCCAATAAAACGGGCAAAAAGGCAACAGCAGAACAAGCTGTCACTATTGCCATTGCTAAGAAATTTGGCACCAACGGTGTAGAAGTAGCTGAAAACATTTTGGCCAAAGTGGAGCAGTTAAAGGGGCGCCTTATTCCAGACAACGTAGAGGTGGCAGTAACTAGAAATTATGGAAAGTCTGCCAAGGACAAAGTAAACGCCTTAATCAAAAAACTATTTATTGCTACCGGCGCTGTAACCTTATTAGTATGGTTTGCTTTAGGAATTCGTCCGGCGATTGTGGTAACGTTAGTGATTCCAGTAGTATTGCTGATGACAATATTCTCTGCCTGGATTTTAGGTATGACTATTGATAGAGTGAGTTTATTTGCACTAATTTTCTCAATCGGTATTCTGGTGGACGATGCTATTGTTGTAACAGAAAATATTTATAGACGCTGGCTCATTGATAATAAAAT
>NZ_JAQWSS010000122.1 GCF_029243085.1 Candidatus Thioglobus sp.
CTTTTATGAGGGAGATATTGCTAAAATGATTGTTGATGAAGTTCAAGAAAGCGGCGGTATAATGACAGTGGAAGATTTAAAAAATTATAATTCAGTATGGAGAGATCCTATCAAATTCCAATAGTAAAGGTTGATCGCCTACCCCAAAGATTGTTAGTTTGTGCAATCTGCATCTGACCACGCCGGATGTTAGTATCATTAAATAAGATTTCACCTAAGGGCTTAGAGCCAATACTTAAAATCTCTTTGGTATCATTTGTTAATGGAATAACTGAGCGAGCAAAAACAACTACTGTGTTGTTACCCAATAGCTCAACTTCTCGAATGGTGTATTGATCACTAGTACTAATTGACTCAATTTCATGATTGTGCGGTTGGGCTTGTTGTTGGGACAAGACATGCACTGAAAAATCTTCAAACTGTTGTTTAAGTTTAGCTGTTAATGAGGTTTTGTCATCTAGCCATTGTTGGACATGCTTAGGTGCGGTGTCAATGAGAGACAATTCTTGCCATACAATGTTATCAGTATTAATCATCAGAGTATTTTAAGCTATGTATTAGCATATTGAGCCTTGTCATCTGTAATCCATCGGTTAATTAAAGCTTGCTGTTCATTTTCATTAAGCTGTAAAAATTCAGCCGCATAGTAATTAACTTGTTTGAGTAAATAACCATCTCGAACAATATTGGCAATTTTCATGTTGGCAACGCCTGTTTGTTGAGTGCCCAGTATCTCACCGGGACCGCGTAATTCTAAGTCTTTATTGGCAATTCTAAAGCCATCATTCGTTTGCCTTAATATATCCAAGCGCTCAATAGCATTGTTACTGAGTGGCGGCTGATACATTAGTATACAAATACTAGCATCGAATCCACGACCGACTCGACCTCGTAGCTGATGTAGCTGCGCCAACCCTAATCTTTCAGCATTTTCAATCACCATGAGAGAGGCATTTGGCACGTTCACACCTACTTCAATTACGGTTGTTGCAACTAAGATATGAATTTTTCCAGCACTAAAGCGAGTCATAATCTCGTTCTTTTCTTGTTTATTCATTTTTCCATGAATCAACACAACGGATAATTCAGGTAAATTTTCTTGCAAGTATTGATGTGTATTAATCGCTGATTCTGCACGTAAAGCTTCCGACTCTTCAATCAGCGTGCAGACCCAATATACCTGGTTTCCCTCAGTACAAACTTGCCGTATTTTTTCTAATACTTTGTCTTTTTTGTTACTAGCTAAAGCAATTGTTTGAATTGGACTTCTGCCAGGTGGGAGTTCATCAATAATAGAGGAGTCAAGATCAGCATAAGCACTCATGGTGAGAGATCTGGGTATAGGGGTCGCCGTCATGACTAATTGGTGTGGTGTATTATGCGCTTTTTGAGCTAACGACAAACGCTGATGTACACCAAACTTATGCTGCTCATCAATAATTACTAAGCCAAGTTTTTCAAATTCAACCGCCTCTTGGAATAATGCATGCGTTCCGATCACAACTTGAGCCTCACCAGACTTGACTAATGCTAATTGTGTGCGCCGTTCAGCTGCATTTTGAGAGCCAGTTAATAAGGCAGTGCGTATACCTAAGGGTTCAAGATAGTCACTAAATCCATGCAGATGTTGATGAGCCAATATTTCTGTTGGCGCCATAACCGCTGTTTGAAACCCATTTTCCACCGCTTGGAGGCAAGTAAACACAGCAACAATGGTTTTTCCAGAGCCAACATCACCCTGAAGTAATCTAAGCATAGGATGATTTGAGCCTAAATCAGTATTAATATCATCAATACTACGTTGTTGAGCGTTAGTCAGTGCAAAGCCTAAATTACCGAGTAATTGATTTGCCAAGGTGTGCGATATTTTAAAAATATTACAAATTTTATTTTTGCGTTCACTTTTAAGTCTGAGCAAGCTAAGTTGCTGAGCGCACAGTTCTTCAATAATGAGTCTTTGTTGTGATATGTGTCTAAAATTTGCGATTTGGTCTATATTGTCATCAACTTTGGGGTGATGTAGTGTGTGTAATGCTTGTTTTAAGGTTGGCATAGAGTTAGTTGCCAAAATTTCCTTGCCTCTTTTTGTAGGGTGAAAATTATCAATTAAAACGGTTTTTTCTAAAGCTTCTAAGGCGGCATTAATCCACTTTCTCATTTGTGGTTGATGAATGCCAGCTGTTAATGGATAAATAGGGCTTAGGGTTTTTTCAATTAAAGTTGGCTGCCCTTTAGAAATTAGCCGATATTCTGGATGATGAATCTCCAATCCATCACGTCCAATTTTCACTTCACCGAAACATTGAATTAAATCACCGCGCGTTAATTGTTGTTTTTGGTGTTGATTGAAATGAAAAAAACGCAGCAATAGGGTGCGATTTTCATCATCTGATAAATAGCACAATAATTGTCGCTGCCGAGTGGCTAACTCTTCAACACGATCAATGGTTAGCTCTACCAAAATTTCATTGCCAACCTGAGCGGCGTCAAGTGCAGTGAAACGGGTTTTGTTTTGATAGCGACTGGGCAGGTGAAACAGTAAATGCTCTAATTGATAAATGCCAATCGCATTGAGTTTTTCTTGTGCTTTAGGGCCTAATCCGTTGAGAGAGATAATCGGATCAGATAAATCGTGCATTTTATTAGAAGCTGTAACTACCTTCTTTAATGACCATCACTCCGTCCATCTCCACTCTAGCGTATTTCGGTAATTCATTAATACCTACTGCGGCACGTGCAGGATATGGTTGGTCAAAATATTGCGACATAATCTCGTTTACAATGGCAAAATTGTTTAGCTCAGTTAAATAAATATTGAGTTTCACGATGTCATTCAAGCTACCTCCTGATGCCTTGCAAACCGCACTCAAGTTTTTAAACACTTGATGAATTTGCGCACTGATATCACCCTCAACCATTTCCATAGTTTCTGGCACTAAAGGAATTTGACCTGATAAATAAACTGTTGAACCACCAGTAACATGTACGGCTTGAGAGTAAGTGCCAATTGCTTGTGGTGCTTGATCTGTTGAGATAATGTTTTTTTGCATAATAGTTGTTTTG
>NZ_JAQWSS010000003.1 GCF_029243085.1 Candidatus Thioglobus sp.
TTTTAAAATCACTCGATCAACAATATGACCAATCACCCTTGAAAAGAAAATAACAAAGGTGTTTACCACGCCTTGAATAAGTGTCAATGTCACCATATCGCCATTAGCAACATGACTCATTTCATGGCCGATAACTGCTTCTATCTCTCCTTGATTCATATTGTCTAATAGTCCTTGTGAAACAGCCACCAGCGCTTTGTTTTTACTTGCTCCCGTAGCAAAAGCATTCATCGAATTCGAAGGAAAGATAGCCACTTCAGGCATACGAATACCAACAATTTTTGCTTGTTTTTGAACCGTTTCTATTAGCCATTTTTCAAGATTGGTACTTGGTGATTCAATAACCACGGCACCCGTCATGCGTTTTGCCATCCATTTTGAAATGGCTAAAGAAATAAATGCACCACCAAAGCCAAAAACGGCTGAAAATATTAACAAGGCATTAAGATCAAGATCTGACCCGTTGTCAGCTAGTAATGAATCAACCCCTAAAATACGTAAGGTAATACTGAGTAGAACAATAATGGCGATATTGGTCATTAAAAATAAAAATATTCTACGCATAGGGTGGGCTCCTTTAAATTAATACTGTTAGTAGTCAATAGATGGGGATATTATCATCTAGATTCAAGTCCCTTAGGTTACAATAATAACCATGCTTAAGATTTTATTATTATTATCGTTTTTATTATCAGGTTGTGAGGATCAAAAACAGGCACCTGATGAAGTACTTAAACCTACAACATTAATAGCGCCTGAAAAACAGACACATCATAAAGCCGATGAGTCTCCGATATGCGCCCAGCTATCGGTTAACGAATGCTTAAGAATCATTATTCCGGCCATTTGGGAGAGAGAGGTTGAGCGTGATTGTTAATGATTTTTGATTAAAGTTTTAGTTGCACTTCTGATGATAGGGCTATATTAATCAATTGTTGATCCATAGGACAACTGAAAATTAAATTAACCGCTTGTAATTGCAAATTTTCTGGATGATTTTTTTGCGCATTTCCGTGTAAACGATCACCAATAATTGGAAAACCCAAGTCACTTAAATGTTTTCTAATTTGATGTTTTCTGCCAGTTTCGATATGCACTTTTAACAAAGTTTTATCTTTGTCATGCATTAGTTTGGTCACATGGCTGAGTGCATGCTTTCCATCAATATTATTGTTCAAACTGATTGTTTCGTGTGGGAAATTTTTCTCAACAATAGCTAAGTAGGTTTTTTTTATATGACGTTCTGCAAATAATTCTGAGAAGCACCTAGCCATGTGTTTAGTGTGTGCAATAATCATTAGCCCGCTAGTGGCACGATCAAGTCTATGTACTAAAAAGGTGTTACGATCCATTAGTTTCTCTACTAATCGAGTTAATGCACAATGATCGCCCCATTTCGAACCTTGAGAAAAAACACCTGCAGGCTTAAACCAAACACTGTAGTCTTTTTTGTCTAATAATAGACTTGGCTGTGTTGGAATGGAGTTAAGTATTTTTTCGTTAAAATAAATAAATACCTCGTTACCAATTTTTAAAGGTTTCTTAACCCGTCTAATGCGATTGGTCTTTTTGCCTACTTTTAGCCATACACAACCCTTATCAAGTGCGGATTTAAGCACTTGTTTTGATAAGCTTGTGGACTCTGCCAAGGCATCAATTAATAATTGATTATCAGCTTTAATGGTAATTTTTCTTTCGATCACTTTTCTCTCTTATGCCCTCAGGTATAAATTAAAATCATACCTATGAATACAATTAACAGATTTTTATTTAAAGATTTAGACATTCGCGGTCAGCACTTATCATTAGATGACGCTTGGCAAGATATGATTCAAAATCGAGGCTATAGTCTATTGGTGCGTCAATTGTTTGGAGAACTGAGTGCTTTGGCTATTTTCTTGGCAAATGGCATAAAACACCAGGGTAAGCTTACCTTGCAAATTCAGGGTGACGGCATTGTTAATTTGTTATTCGTTGAAGTAACTAATGATCTGAAAATTCGTGGCATGGTCAGAACAGAGGGTGTCGTTAAAGAGGATAACTCCTTAGATGAAATTTTGGGAGAAGGTCAGATTGTTGCTACCTTATATAATGCGCAAACGGACCATAGTTTCCAGTCATTGGTACCTAGAAACGCCAATGGCTTGATTGCTACGTTTGAAGATTACTTTTCTCAATCAGAGCAATTGGATTCTACATTGTGGGTGAGTTCAACTCAAGACAATCTCTCAGCGATATTATTGCAAAAATTACCAGAAGCTGATCAGCATGATTCTGAAGGTTGGCATAGAGTGGGTGCATTGGCGGATACGGTTACTGATGAAGAGTTAAATAATCTTGAGGCAGAAACACTACTTCATCGTCTCTTTCATGAAGAAACGTTAGAGTTATTTGACGCTGATTTGGTGAGTTATGAGTGTGCTCAAAACAAAGAGCGTTTTGAAAAAATTATTTTTGATTTGGGCGAACAAGACGCTCGAGATTTATTGGAAGAACAAGGTGAAATATCCATTCATAATGAAATTTGTAATGAGCATCTTTTTTTCAATCAGGAAGATATAGATCGTATTTTTACCGCTAAAACTTAAAAGGATTAATAATGGAAAATATTGTTTGGACGAAACCTAATTGCTCATATTGTAACCGAGCTAAAAACATGTTGGATGAAGAGGATATTGAATACGAAGTTCGCTTGGTTGATGAGGTTAATTGGACGAATGATGACATGCTTAAAATGGCACCTAATGAACTTACTTATCCGCAAGTTTTTCTCGGTGAAAAGCATATAGGTGGATGCGACGATCTTGAAGCTTATTTAATGCTGCGAGAAATGGGTATAGAAACATAGAGAGTTGCACACAAGGCGTATAGATTTAAGTAATTTATAACAATTAGATATATAAAAAAGGCCATAAGGCCTTTTTTATATGTGAGTAAATCCTTGCTGATTATCATAATAGTTATCTACGTTAACATCTCTTTAAGCTTTTCTCTTCTGTCAACATAAGATGTTATATCCTTCATACTCTCCACTAAATCTTTGTACTGAAGTGGCACGATAAAAGAGTTGTTAACAGTGAGGCAAGGTATTCCTCTTTTAGTCAGCTCCATTACCACTTCAAAGACTATGTCAGACTCCCAGCAACTAATTAAATCACCATAGGCCTTACCCTTGTTGAAGTAGTTAGCTATCTTAGGATGCTTGTCCAAGAAAGCTTGAGCGATGTCTGTAGGCTTGATACTCTTCTTAAATTCTACATATTCTGTGTACTTCTCAATGTCTTTATCTTTAGGATTCTTGACTTCTAAAGCCTTTCTTTTGTAATGGTTTAAGACTGAATGTGCAGCACTTTTAGGTGACTTACTGCCTTGCATAAAAGAAGAAAAGTTCTTAGTGATATGCTTAGGGACAGCCACTCCGTCAACTTCTACTTGATAAGGATTGTCTGTACGAGGGTATGGTGCACCAGTGATCACTTGATACATGGCGTTTAAATTTGATGCGCTTCTGTCTAACTCAACAGTAGTGTCGCCATTAATAGTGATATTCTTTCTAAGATCGGAAGATAGATTTACCCAAGGTCCAGAAATTCTACCACCAAAGACAAACCCCATATTATGAGAGGTGGCCTGATGATTTATAAACCTCCTTTGAATGGTGAACTTCTTAAACTCTTTATCTTCGACTCCATCGTCATTCAGTAGTGCAATTTTGAAGTTACTTAATAACTGATCATACTGTCTGATTCTCTCACCCAGCCACTTGGAATATTTGGTATCTTCAAAGTCAATATAAACAGCATTGTTATTCTGCTTTCTAGACTCTCTGAGAGTGACATAAGTCCCCACTTTTTTGTCTATTCTATCATCTGACCACTCAGTGTCTTTAAACCACTGCACAAGCTTATCAGTAGATTCAATAGTAGTTATGGCGCCTTTGTTATGATTGTCTATTATCTGAATGATATAGCCATTCTTTTTTAGTGCATCGAGAGATGATATAACCATTTTATAGCCGACATCTAATGGGTTGTATCTTTTGCCACCTAAAGATTCCTTTCTGCGTGAGACCATAATTTGCCTCTGACCTTGTATATATAGGTTGCATAGAAGTAACCTGACACCCTTTATTTGACTCTTGTCATGTAATCCTATATCTTTTCCAAGTTCACGCGATAAGTCCTTTAGTTGTTGCCTGTTAACGTCTAGAAATAGGTCTAATTTTGGCATGTGTGGCATTATTGTTTTCTATTAAAAATAAATAGGTTGTGTCGGTTAAGTAAATATCAACAATCATTGACTGTTTGCTAATGGAATTTTAACCTGTCACATTTTTTGGAATATTATTAATTAACATCTTTTAAGAAGATTTAGAAGACGAAAAAAAAAGACTTCCAATAAGGAAGCCTTTTTAAATGTGGGGCGAGAAACGGGGTTTGAACCCGCGACAACCGGAATCACAATCCGGGGCTCTACCAACTGAGCTATTCCCGCCATAATATCAAAAAGTGGTGCGCCCAATAACGTATGCCCTACGGTTGCAATACATTCAACAAAAAATAGGTCAATAAATCCGTAT
>NZ_JAQWSS010000029.1 GCF_029243085.1 Candidatus Thioglobus sp.
GCCAATTTACAATCATTACCTGACGGAGTTATTGATCCGGCAGATTTACAGTTTAATATTAAAGTGATGATTAAAATTAAGTCTAATTCATACTCGCAAGCGTTAAAGTTAAATTATGTTGAATCGTTAGCAAAGTTAACCAAACAATTGGTGAGCGTAGGCGGAAGGCAAGTGAATATAGATGATTTTTTACAATGGCATGATCAGGAATTTACACGTCAAGTAGATCAACAAAGACAACAGAATTTAATGAAAATTGGCACAGCTAGAACCGATCAAATGATGGGTATTATTTCTATGGCCATGACTGGTGCAGCCCTTGGTTTTTTTATTATGTTTGTGATGATGCTTGCTATGCTGCGTATTGAAAGAAATACACGTAAATGACCTTATGAAGGCTATCGGCTACAATGGTGATGAGTTTATTGAGTTTGAAAAATCTGTAAATTCTCCAAAGGGCCATGATTTATTCGTTGAGGTAAAAGCAGTTGCTATTAACCCAATTGACTCAAAAGTTAAACGGTCAGTTTTGAAGAATAGTGAAACAAAGATTTTAGGCTATGATTGTGCCGGTATTGTTCAGGCTGTTGGCGATAAGGTTAGTTTATTTAAAGTGGGCGATGAAGTCTATTATGCAGGTGACATTACTCGTGATGGTTCTAACGCAAGCCACCAATTAGTTGATGAAAGAATCGTTGCACTTAAGCCAAAAACACTTGATTTTGCACAATCGGCGGCTTTGCCGCTTACCAGTATTACCGCTTGGGAGTCTTTGTTCGAACGCTTAAAGATAACCCAAGCAGATAGTGACAAAACTTTATTATTAATTGGTGCTGCTGGCGGCGTAGGTTCGATGGCAATTCAATTCGCTAAACAGATGGTTGGTATGACAGTTATAGCAACTGCCTCTCGAGTAGAATCAAAAGCTTGGTGTCATGAATTGGGTGCGGATATTGTGCTAGATCATCAACAGCTTGTTGAACAATTTAAACAACAATCATTATCTAGTCCAGATTATATTTTGTGCATGGGTGTGCCTGATGATTATTTTGCGCAAATGGTGGAATTGATTACGCCTCAGGGGAGTATTTGCCTTTTGGCGAATACTCGAGAGGCTTATGATATTAATTTATTAAAGGCTAAAAGCATTACTCTTGTATGGGAGATGATGTTTACACGCTCTATGTTTCAAACGATAGATATGAATGAGCAGCATAAATTGTTAACTAAGGTGGCTAGTCTGATCGATCAAAATATCATTAAAACCATTCTAACTGAAACGTACCATCCTATTAATATCGATAATATTTCAAATGCACATCAAGTTATTGAGCAAGCAAAGATGATTGGAAAGTTGGCTGTTACTAATTAATCAAACAAAGCGTCGATAAATTCTTTGGCATTAAATGGTTTTAAATCATCAATACCTTCGCCAACACCAATAAAGCGAATTGGCAAATTAAGCTCATCTGAAATGGCGAATAATACACCGCCTTTTGCCGTACCATCAAGTTTGGTAATGCTTAAACCACTAAGCTCAACTGCCTTATTGAATTCTTTAGCTTGATTGACGGCATTTTGTCCAGCGCCACCATCGATAACCAGCATGACTTCATGAGGTGCAGATTCATTTTGTTTGGAAATCACACGTTTTATCTTTTCCAGTTCTTGCATTAAGTTGCCTTGAGTGTGTAGTCGCCCCGCAGTATCAGCTATGAGAATGTCAATGTTTTTAGCCTGTGCTGATTGATAAGCATCAAAAATCACACTAGCTGCATCTGCACCCGTTGACTGAGCTACGACAGCAATATCGTTGCGTTCACCCCATACTTTGAGCTGCTCTACAGCAGCCGCTCGGAAGGTGTCACCCGCTGCAAGCATGACGGATTTTCCTTGAGATTGAAAGCGTTTAGCCAATTTTCCGATAGTCGTCGTTTTTCCTGCACCATTAACACCAACCACTAAAATCACATAGGTTTCATTAATGTTAGTATTAAGCTGATTATCATCGATCAGAAGTTTAGCAAGTTCAGTTTTTAAGAATTCATAAACACTATCCGAATCTTTTAATAGTTTTCTGGATGCATTTTGACGCACTGACTCTAATACTTTGTCAGTTGTATTGATACCGATATCGGCAGTGATTAATAACATCTCTAGTTCATCGAGTAAATCATCATCAATGGATTTTTTGCCTAAGAGTAAAGAGGCCAAACCTGAGCCAAGTTTTTTTCTAGATTTGAATAAACGCTCTTTGAGAGATTGTGGTTTTTCTACTTTAGTAGATTTGTCTTTTTTAAAAAAACTAAACAAGGGTTCTCGCTATAATGATTGAATGATGAAGATTCTAATTTTACTAGCCTTTTTTTTAACGACCAATGCATTTTCAAATTCTACTCGCATTGTAGATTCAATTGATACAAGCATTACTCAGACAACCTTAAAAAATGGGTTGAAAATAATCGTTAAAATTGATAATAGAGCGCCAGTGTTTATTTCACAGCTTTGGTATAAAGTAGGTGCTAGTAATGAATCAAGACCTAACACTGGCATCTCCCACATGCTTGAACATATGATGTTTAAAGGCACTGACCAGTATCCAGTAGGGGAATTTTCACGCATTATTGCTAAAAATGGTGGCGATGAAAATGCTTTTACCTCAAAAGACTTTACAGCCTATTATCAAAAAATGCATCGTTCAAAATTAGAGCTTGCTATTAAGATGGAGGCAGACAGAATGCGTAATTTGGTTTTTTCTAATCGTGAATTGCAAAAAGAGCGTCAAGTAGTCATTGAAGAAAGGCGTATGCGCGTAGAAGATAATCCAAATGCTAAGATATTTGAACAATTGAGAGGCATTTCTTTTGATCCATCTGCTGCCTATCATGCACCGGTAATCGGCTTCCAAGCAGATATAGAATCTTATCAATTGAATGATCTTAAAGATTGGTATGCAAAATATTATGCACCCAATAATGCAACATTGGTTGTTGTGGGCGATGTTAATCCAATACAAGTGATTAAATACGCTCAACAATATTTTTCAGTTTATAGGTCTAAGCAACAGATTAGCAAGCTAACAGAAAAAGCGCCAATTCCTCTAACCCAACAAACCAAGCAGCTTAGATTAAAGGCGAAATTGCCCTTATATGCCATGGCTTTTCATGTGCCAAGTTTAAACAGTGCAACAGAGAAGCCTCAAGCCTACCACTTGGAAATGCTGGCTTATGTGCTAGATAACGGCCTATCAAAAACTCTGATCCGAGATCGTCAAATTGCTTCTAGCATTCATGTGGGATATAGGTTGTACGATAAGTATCAAACTTTATTTAGTATTAGCTTTGTGCCTGCTAAAGGTGTTGAAAATAAGACAGTTATTGACGCTATTAAGCAGCAAGTGCAAGCGCTAATTAATCGTTCTGACACCTTACAAGGTGAAATTAGACGAACAAAATCACAACTAGAGGCAAATTTTATTTTTGAACAAGATCAAATTTCCACCCAGTCTTACTATTTAGGAATGCTGGAAACAGTTGGACTGGGTATTAATAAAATGTTTGAATATGTTGATAAAATGAATAAAATTACCGCTAAAGAGTTGTCAAGTGTTGCCAAATTGTATTTAGATTTTAATCAAACAAATACGGTAGAGTTGTTGCCTCAGGGGATCTAATGAAGTTATTTATTGTATTAATGTTATTGATGAGCAGCACTCAAGCACAGCTTGAGATTTCTCAGTGGCAAACTCCTGAGGGTGCTAAAGTATTATTTACCCAGGCTCAAGGTTTGCCCATGTTGGATATCCAGCTAAATTTCGATGCCGCTAGTAGTCGAGATGGTGAGCAATTTGGTTTAGCAACACTCACTAATACATTAATTGGCACCGCTACTAAAACACTCTCTGAGGAACAAATTATCAACCAATTTGAATCCCTAGGCAGTGAATTTTCAACAACCAGTCTTAAAGATATGGCTATTGTTTCAATGCGGACTTTAACTCGAGACTCTATTTTGAAGCAATCATTATCTATTTTCAAGGAGGTTATTACTAATGTTGATTTTCAACAGGGATATTTATCTCGTGAGAAGAGGCAAATTTATCAAGCAATTGAGGCTTCCAAGCAAAATCCAGCTAGCGTTGCTAGGTTGAAATTTGACCAACTGGTGTTTGCCGATCATGCTTATTCTCATGCAAAAATTGGCACTAAAGATACTGTTAAAGCAATTCAACTTGATGATTTAAAACGTTTTTATCATCAATATTATGTGGCAAAAAACCTGACCATTGCTTTAGTGGGTGATATTAGTAAAACTCAAGCCCAGCAAATTGCACGTCAAATCTCTCATGGATTGAATATAGGTGAAAAAGCTCAGACTAATCCTATGATTTCACCATTAAAGCAGGCGCAAGAGGTACATGTTGAATTCCCATCCGAACAAACACATTTATTGATCGGTCAAACAGGTGTTAATCGCACTCATTCTGATTATTACGCCCTGTATTTGGGTAATCATATTTTTGGTGGTAGCGGGCTAAGCTCTATATTGAGTGAAGAGGTCCGAGAACAACGTGGATTAGCTTATTCAGCAGTCAGTTATTTCACTAAAATGAAATCAAATGGATTCTTTTTGATTAAATTACAAACTAAAAATTCACAAACACAGCAAGCTAAGCAATTATTGCTAAATACATTGGAAAATTTCATTGAAAAGCCGATAGACCCGCAATTATTGCAAGATGGGAAGGATAATATTACTGGTGGATTTTCTTTGGAAACATCTAGTAACGCCAATATTCTAACTTATTTATCAATTATAGGATTTTATGAGCTTCCAGGTGATTTTTTGAGTAGCTTTACTAAAAAAATTGATGCTATTAGCGACAAAGAGGTGCAATCAGCCTTTAGACGACTAATTGATTTCAATAAGCTGATTATTTTAAGTGTTGGTGACTCAAAATAAACAATTTAATTTTATGGTTTTCCATAATAGGTAATAATATCTCTCAATGTTAAAATGAATAATGCCTTGGTTTAGATACACTGTCTTTTTATTGTTTAGTGCCATATTAATGTTTGGTGCTAAAGCCTCAAGCCAGCCAAGTAATATTACAATTGGCATTCAATCTTTTTTATACAAGAGTGCCACTTATAAGCACTGGCAGAAAACAGCTGATTACTTAACTCACAGAATGCCTGGCTTTGTTTTTAATATCGTGGTTGTTGACACGCTAGATGATTCTTTA
>NZ_JAQWSS010000031.1 GCF_029243085.1 Candidatus Thioglobus sp.
TTTTATGTAAAAAATTTATTAATAACTATTTTCTGGGGAGAGAATCAATGGGTTTATTATCTGGTTTTCTTCTTTTAAAGAGATGCTGAGATACGTTATTGGCGGCATAATGGTTGGAATTGGCGGCATTCTTGGCATGGGATGCACCTTGGGTCAAGGTATAGCTGGCACCTCAACATTATCCTTAGGTTCATTTTTACACCTATTTGCTCTTATGTTAGGTGTGTATATTGGTATACGTATGCAAAAGAGATTTATGACTGACCATGAAGTTCCTAGAGCGGATTAGTTTTTTTTGATAATCACAAAAAAAGGCGTGCTAAAGCACGCCTTTTTTATTGTTTAATAAGTAATTACCCCAATAAAGGTGCTCCTAATAAAGGAATGATCATGATTGCAACTATGTTGATAATCTTGATTAGTGGATTGATCGCAGGACCAGCAGTATCTTTATATGGGTCACCGACAGTATCACCAGTTACTGCAGCTTTGTGAGCGTCAGAGCCCTTGCCGCCAAAGTTGCCATCTTCGATATATTTTTTGGCGTTATCCCATGCACCACCACCCGTAGTCATCGATATTGCTACAAAAATTCCGGTAGCGATAGAGCCAATTAGTAAACCGCCTAATGCCTCAGCACCCAAGATTAGTCCGACTGCTACTGGAAACAAGATTGGTAGTATTGATGGAATGATCATTTCTTTAATCGCTGATTTGGTTAACATATCAACCGCTTTAGAATAGTCAGGCTTTTGCGTGTAATCCATGATGCCTGGCATTTCTTTAAACTGACGACGAACTTCATTTACAATGCCACCAGCTGCACGTCCTACTGCTTCCATTGCCATTGCACCAAATAAGTAAGGCACCAAGCCACCTAAGAATAAACCAATAATCACCATATGGTTTGATAAGTCAAATGAGATAGCGTCAAATCCAGCTCTAGTGTTTAACTCATTAGTGAAGTCAGCAAACAATACTAAGGCCGCTAATCCGGCAGAACCAATTGCATAACCTTTAGTTACCGCTTTGGTTGTATTGCCAACAGCATCTAAAGGATCAGTAATATTGCGAATTTCTTCAGGAAGCTCAGCCATTTCAGCAATTCCACCTGCGTTATCAGTAATTGGGCCATAAGCATCTAATGCAACAATAACACCTGTCATAGACAACATGGCAGTTGCAGCAATTGCAATACTGTATAGACCACCTAACGCGTAAGCACCCCAGATACTAGCACAAACTGCCAATACTGGTAGTGCTGTAGATTTCATGCTTAAGCCGATACCAGCGATTACATTTGTACCGTCACCAGTCAATGAAGCTTCAGCAACGTGCTGTACTGGTTTATATTCAGTTGAAGTGTAATATTCAGTAACTACAACCATTACAGCCGTTAAGGCTAAACCGATGAGTGATGCGTAGAATAGGTTGATATCCATGCCCATATCAACCGTAACGTAATAGAAAGCAATTGCTGCTAATACTGCAGATACGATTAAACCTTTGTAAAGTGCACCCATGATTGAACCGCCATCAGATACTTTTACAAAGAAAGTACCCACAATCGAGGCGATAATTGACACAGCACCTAAAGCTAACGGATAAAGAATGGCATTCTCACCTAAGCTTAAAACGCCTGCTAACATCATTGTTGCAACAATTGTCACCGCATAAGTTTCAAATAAGTCAGCCGCCATACCTGCACAGTCACCTACATTATCACCAACGTTATCAGCAATTACGGCTGGGTTACGCGGATCGTCTTCTGGAATGCCGGCTTCAACTTTTCCAACAATATCAGCGCCAACATCAGCGCCCTTGGTGAATATTCCGCCACCTAATCGAGCAAAAATCGAAATCAGTGAACCACCAAAAGCTAAACCAATCAATGCATGTAATGCATCTGCTTGCTCAAGGCCATAAGACAACAAGCCAGCATAAAATCCAGCAACACCAAGTAGTGCTAAACCAACCACTAACATACCTGTAACCGCGCCACCTTTAAAAGCCACCTGGAAAGCGGCATTCACACCATTTTTAGCGGCTTCTGCAGTACGAGAGTTGGATTTAACGGATACATTCATACCAATGTATCCAGTTGCACCGGAAAGAACTGCACCAATCAAGAATCCAAGAGCTACTGAGTAGCTTAATGCCTGAGAAATGACAACTAATAGCGCCACACCAACCATGCCAATAGTTGTGTATTGTCGATTTAGATACGCGCTAGCGCCTTCTGCAATTGCATCTGAAATTTCTTTCATTTTGTCAGTACCTGGGGATTGTTTGTAAATCCAGGTCATTGTGTACAAGCCGTATAGAACGGCAATAATTGATGCCCCAATGGCAAGCGTTAGTACATACATATTCTCTCCTCAAAGTTATAGTATTTATTTATCCCGATAAGATTGTACTTCAGTTATTGAATGTACGTATTATTATTTTTTTTGTGGCAAAAAAAATAGCTCGTTTAACGAGCTATTTTTATAAGGGCTGCAAGAATTAATTACTATTCCTTTTTCCAATATTTGGTTTCTATTCCTTCTCCTAAGTCTGCCTCAATTAGTCTAGAACGAAGTTTTAGGAGTTTTTCTAATAGGGCAGGCTCAGCTTCTTCGTAACCCTGGGCATCTGGCACACGCTTGACCACAACTCCTAATAATTCAGTAATTGCATTACCAATAGAGTTTTGAGAAATGGTAACAATTAATTTACCCTGGTCATTTCGATAGATTAATTGCTTGAAAGCTGGCTGCCATCGAATTGATGATGAATATTTAGGATCATCAATACATTTGTCACGGACTTTTTTAGCTGCAGACAAGAAGCATGTATTGAACAATAATGTATTTTCAATTAATTCAGGGAAATAAGCTTCCTTAGGGACAGATGAATTACGACAAGAAACCTGTGCAAAGAATGTTCTGTAGAAATCTAGAAAACCCTTTAATACTAGATCGTATTCATCCCAGAATTTGACATTTTTTAAGCTATCAATACCGCCAGTTACTTCCCAGCTCGGAAGGCCTTGAGGGTAGCCAGTAAGAGCAAGTCCAGACGCCTTTCCATCGATAGGCTTAAGAATTTCAAAATTCAGTTTCGATTGAAATTCTGCATATACATCTTCCATATAGTTTGCAAATAATGAGTGTTGACCACCATCAGTCAGATTTGGATTTTTAGGATCTGACAGCTCAGAATTTTCTAATTGCGTCTTATCAAAGACAATGAAATGATTATGCAGCATGCGGATACTTGGAACACCAGGTGATGTTATTGGCCATGTTGAATCTAGTGATGCTTCGCCACATAACACCAGATGCTTGTCCGCATCTGGAAATTCTTCCAGCATAAATCCAATGATTATTTGATTCATGCGATTCCAAGCATTTTTAACATTGTTTGGCACTTGAGTGCGCCTGACTGGCCTACCTAAAGGATTTAGTATGCTTTTGGATGTGTTGTAAATAATAGAGCAATCGAATAAATTTGAATGGCCTAATGCTTTACGGTACAGAAGTAGATCTTCACTATTTTCCATAAGGCCATTGTTTTGAGCAAGGTCTGCTAAATTTTCAGATGAATTGAAAAATTCATTTGGCTTCATGCCTTCTGGCACATCTAGAGGAATTGGCCTAAAAGGTGTTGTAATTTGTCTTGGTCCAGTTTTCATAATATATTTCTAATTAATAATTTGTAAAAAAAAGGCTTATGTCCAACTGACATAAGCCCTCAATGTATTTAGGAAAAAGCTTGCGCTTATCCTAGTTGAGCGTAAACACGATCTCTAACTTCATCAAGTGATCCAACACCAACTGCCGCACCATACTTAGGCGCATTACCATCTTCATTCATCCAAGCTTTGTAATAAGTTACTAGCGGTTGAGTTTGATCATGATAAACACTTAAGCGTGAACGAACCGTTTCCTCATTATCGTCGGCACGTTGTACTAATTCCTCGCCAGTAATATCATCAATACCTTCAACCTTTGGCGGGTTGTAAACAACATGATACGTGCGACCAGATGCTAAGTGAGCGCGACGCCCCGACATGCGGGCAACAATATCTTCATCAGGTACTTGAATCTCAACAACGTAGTCAATTGCAACGCCATCAGTTTTCAAGGCCTCAGCTTGCGCGATAGTACGTGGAAATCCATCAAACAAAAAGCCTTTTTCACAGTCATCTGCTTGAATTCTCTCTTTAACCAAGCCAATAATGATTTCATCAGAAACTAAGCCACCTGCGTCCATTACCTTTTTTGCTTCAACACCTAATGGCGATCCCGCTTTAACAGCGGCACGCAACATGTCACCGGTTGATATTTGAGGAATGTTATATTTCTCACAAATATTTGTTGCTTGAGTGCCTTTACCCGCGCCTGGAGGGCCTAATAAAATTACGTTCATGTTTATCTCTTTATAGGGTGTTATTAAACTTCAAAAGATGGAAGCTTCTTCTCAACCATTTCTTTCTTCATTACCACGTAGTCAGGAAGTCCGTTTTTGTATGGAGGGTAGTTTTCACCTTCAATTAATGGCTGTAAGTACTCACGACATGCATCAGTAATACCGAAACCATCTTCAGAGATGTATTCCATTGGCATCATTTTTTCTACGTTAGCAATATCTTTTAATTCACCCATGCCGATTTCCCATGTGTACGGGTTATTTGAAGTACGGATAATTGCTGGCATGACTGAGTTTTTACCTTCCATTGCAAGTTCAACAGCAGCTTCGCCTAATGCATAAGCTTGTTCAACATCAGACTCTGATGCTAAGTGACGTGCAGCACGTTGCAAGTAGTCAGCAACAGCCCAATGGAACTTGTGACCGAGTGCATCTTTAATTAGTTGAGCTACAACCGGAGCGGCGCCACCTAATTGTGCATGGCCAAAGTCATCACGAGTACCTTGCTCAGCTAAGAATCTACCATCTGGCCATTGCGTACCTTCAGAAACAACCACTGTACAGTAGCCAAATTTCTTTACGTTTGCATCAACTTTAGCTAAAAACTTCTCTTCATCAAATTTAACTTCAGGGAACAAGATAACCACTGGAATTGAATCATCTAATAAACCACCTGCTGCAGCAATCCAACCTGCATGACGACCCATAACTTCAAGTACGAAAATTTTAGTTGAGGTTGCACACATTGAAGCTACGTCAAAACTTGCTTCCATTGTAGAAACAGCAATGTATTTAGCAACTGAACCAAAGCCTGGGCAGTTGTCTGTTACTGGTAAGTCGTTATCAACCGTCTTAGGAACATGAATTGCTTGAATTGGGTAACCCATAGATTCAGATAACTGAGAAACTTTTAAACACGTGTCAGCTGAATCGCCACCACCGTTATAGAAGAAGTAACCAATATCGTGAGCTTTAAATACTTCGATTAATCTCTCGTATTCAGCTTTGTTAGCTTCTAAAGATTTCATCTTATAACGACACGAGCCAAAGCCACCAGAAGGTGTGTGCTTTAGGGCTGCAATATCAGTGTCAGACTCTTTAGTGGTGTCAATTAAGTTTTCCATTAAAGCGCCGATGATGCCATTTTGACCAGCATACACTTTGCCAATTTTCTCTGGATATTTACGAGCTGTCTCAATTACACCACATGCAGAAGAATTGATTACTGCAGTTACACCGCCTGATTGTGCATAAAAAGCATTTTTCATGGTTGTTCCTATTTACTATAAAAAAGGAACAATTATACCAATAGCTGTTTTTTGACATATTGTATTATGGTGATAATGAAGCATACCCCATTGGTTATACTTGTTATTGAATTTGTCATTTTTTAAGGGATATTTTTTTATATCCCTTTATGGGTAGTATGTTAAAATATTGTTTCAATTAAATAAGGTAAAGAGGTTCTCAATGAAAAGATTAGATCAAGTGTTATCAGCTGATGGTGTGTCGGCCGAATTAGAGCTTGTTATTAAAGATACTATGGTTGCATGTAAGGATATTGCCTATAAACTGGGCCAGGGTGCTCTAGCAGGGATTTTAGGTGCAACTGAAGATGAAAACATTCAAGGGGAAACTCAAAAGATGTTGGACGTTATTTCTAACGATCTTTTAAAAGATATTCTTTGTGCCAATCCATATGTCAAGGGTGTAGGCTCTGAAGAGGAAGACTATACAATTGCCGGTCACGCTGATGGTAAATATTTAGTTACCTACGATCCATTAGACGGTTCTTCGAATATCGATGTTAACCTTTCTGTTGGAACAATTTTTTCTATTTTAGAAGCGCCAGATGACAATCGCACTGGTGATGATCAAAATGTTTTCTTACAGTCTGGTCGTAATCAGGTTGCTGCTGGCTATGTTCTTTACGGCCCTTCTACCTTACTGGTTATGACAACGGGCAATGGTGTTAACTTGTATACATTAGACACCAATGTTGGAGAGTTTGTTTTAACTAGAGAGCAGTTAAAAATTACCGAAGATACTGCTGAATTTGCAATTAATATGTCTAATCAGCGTTTTTGGGAAAAGGAAATGCAAGAGTATATTGATCATTGTTTACAAGGTGAAGAAGGTCCTTTAGGTAAGCGCTACAACATGCGTTGGGTAGCATCTATGGTTGCGGAAGTTCATCGTATTCTTATCCGTGGTGGTATTTTTATGTACCCTTATGATAATCGCGATCCATCGAAAGCGGGTAAGTTACGTCTAATGTATGAAGGTAATCCAATGTCAATGATTGTTGAGCAGGCCGGCGGTTTGTCGTCTACAGGTCATAGCTGTATTATGGATGTTGATCCAAAAGATATTCATGACCGCGTACCAGTTATCTTAGGGTCGAAAAATGAGGTGAAGAAAGTGGTCGCTATGTTTGGTGATTATATTACTCAATCATAAAGATCAATTTTTTTTAGTTGCCGCACAATTTAGGCGTGCGCACTTAAAATCTCAAATATTTAGCCAAAGGCGTAAGGAGTAATAACCCATTCTTGGGTATGATTAATATCGATTACTAAGCATTTTGCGCCGCCGTGGTTACGAACCATGCCAGCAGCCCCTGGATTAATAACCCATGGATAATTGTCTTGATCTATTATTTGTTTGTGCGTAT
>NZ_JAQWSS010000038.1 GCF_029243085.1 Candidatus Thioglobus sp.
AGTAAAGTTTAGCTTGACGAACTTTACCACGACGCTTAACTTCAACAGAATCAATCATTGTAGAGTGTGTTTGAAAAACTCTTTCTACACCTTCACCATGTGAAATTTTTCTTACTGTGAATGCTGAACCAATACCACGGTTTTTCTTTGCAATTACAACGCCTTCAAATGCTTGTAATCTTTCGCGATCACCTTCACGTACTTTAACCTGTACGATTACTGTGTCACCCGCTGCAAACTCAGGAATATCACTTCTTAGCTGTTCGCTTTCAATTTGATCAATTAAATTCATCTGAACTTATCCTTAAATATTTAATTCTTAAAAAAGGGCAATTATACAGTTAATCATTGCCTCAAACAAGCAAACTATTTCATCTTTTTTTATAGATGCATATTAATAGCAAATATGGCATAATTATACGCTTTAGATTTATACGTTTTGAGTGATGGGAAAAGTAACTGGCTTTAAAGAATTTGATAGAAAAACAGAAGATTATCGTGCTGTTGAACTACGTTTAAAAGATTATGGTGAAATTTTTACTGGCACTCATGATGAGTCGCATCTACAAACTCAAGGCGCACGCTGTATGGACTGTGGCGTACCATTTTGTCAGTCAGACGATGGCTGTCCGATTAACAATCTTATTCCTGAATGGAATGATCTGGTTTATAACGATAAATGGGAAGAGGCTTTATCAAGATTATTAAAAACTAATAATTTCCCTGAATTTACCGGTCGAGTCTGTCCAGCACCTTGTGAAGGTTCATGCGTATTAGGCTTGAACAATCCTGCAGTAACCATTAAAAATATTGAACAAGCAATCATTGATAAAGGTTTTGAACAAGGTTGGATTAAGCCGTATTCTGTAGAATTTAGAACAGGTAAGAAAGTTGCTATTATTGGTTCTGGACCTGCTGGATTAGCCGCAGCAGATGAGTTAAATAAATTAGGTCATAGCGTGACAGTATTCGAACGGGATGATCGTATTGGCGGTTTATTAATGTACGGCATTCCAAATATGAAACTTGGCAAGGATGTTGTTGATCGCCGAATTAATTTAATGAAAGATTGTGGTATAGAATTTATCACTAATGTTGATGTTGGTAAAGATATTACAACTGCAGCATTACAAAAGGAATTTGATGCTATTGTGTTTACTACAGGCGCTAGTAAAGCAAGAGATTTGCCAGCTGAAAATCGTGATGCTGATGGCGTACATTTGGCCATGGATTATTTGACGCTTAATACTAAAAGCTTGCTTGACACAGGCCGTGCCGATGATTCAGAATTATCAGCAAAGGGTAAGGATGTTATTGTAATTGGTGGTGGCGATACTGGTACAGATTGTATTGGTACAGCAATACGTCAAGGAGCAAAATCAGTGGTGAATTTTGAACTCATGTCTAAGCCTCCTGTTGAGCGTGCCGATAACAATCCTTGGCCTCTATGGCCTCTAATCTATCGCGTAGATTATGGTCATGCTGAAGCGCAAAGCGTTTTTGGTGAAGATCCAAGACAATATCAACTAATGACCAAATCATTTGTTAAAGATACTGAAGGTAAGTTAGTCGGCCTGCAAACTATTAATGTTGAGTTTAACAATGGCCAACTAACAGAAATTGCAGGTACTGAAAAAACTTGGGATG
>NZ_JAQWSS010000067.1 GCF_029243085.1 Candidatus Thioglobus sp.
TACTAACGCCTATCAAGCCAAACACCTAGACCCTGAGCGCAAATTTCCAAGTCACCCTTAAACAATTTGATTTGTTGCGCTTTATCGAAGGTGACGCCATGTTCATAGGCGATTTTTAATAGATAAGTAAGTAGCGCCTCTTTAATGGCTTTGTGTCGATTGGTATCGTCTTTGTGTTGATTGGCAATTTGGGTGAAGCCATTGATATGCTGTTTAAGCATATTGGCAGACTGTTGAGTAAATTCAATTTGGTTGAAATGCGTCAAATAAGCGCTTTTTGGCTTAAGTGTCATTAGCTTATCAATGGTCTCAATCCAAGCTTCAGGATCAAATTGTATAGGTGTGGTTGGTGGAAAAATCAAACATCCTTGTTCGGTATCAAACTCCCGATAACTAACACCTAAGGTATCACCTGAGAAAATTCCTTTGGAATATTCATCCCAAATACACAAATGGTGTCTTGCGTGTCCGGGTGTGTCGATAAATCTTAATTCCCGGCCAGATAAATTTAGTGTATCGCCATCTTTAGCGATGTTTACTCGGTTTTCTGGCGCTGGAATTAAATCACCTAAAAATTGTTTAAAGAATAGCTCACCATACACACTAATGACGCCTGCCCGTAATTTAGAAGGGTCGATTAAATGCTGAGCGCCACGTTCATGCACATAGATGTTTGCATTCGGTAAGTGTTTAATAAGCTCACCAGCGCCGCCTGCATGGTCTAAGTGGATATGAGTAAGGATAACAAAGTCTACCGCATCACGGCTAATATTTTTTTCATCGAGTGTGGCTAGTAACGTGGGCACAGATAAATAACAGCCAGTATCTACAAAAGCGGCTCGACCATTATTTTCAATTAAGTAGGCAGCTACAAAATCTTGACGCATATGCTGCGTGTCAATACACGTAATGCCAAATTCTAATTCATGATAAATAGGTTTCATGGCTTTATTTTAGAACAAAAAAAACCGCCCAAATGGACGGTTTTTGAACTGAATCAGTTGACAGTTTAGAAATCGCCTTCTGCACCGCCCATTTGGATTGCAGTAATAACTTCTTGCACTCTCAGAGCTTTTTCTAGTAAGTAGTCTGGTAAAGGCGCGCCACCATAAATCATGGCGTTCATATCAAGTGTGTACAGCCATCTTTGGCCTGTTTTATCTTCAATTAAAGCAATTCGACAAGGTAAGTAGGCTGAAAAAGCATCTGAATGGTCAACCATAGTCATGGCTGTTCTTGGTGCGCAGTATTGGTAGATTTTTAAAAATCTTTGTTTCTCGCCTGTTTGTAATTCCACCATTTCAGATAGTGGCAGCATGCCTACAGAGCGAATACCTTCAGCTGTTGCAATACTTTCCATAGCTTCCTCAACATCACTATTAGAAACATCATCAGCAACCTTAACACGAACAATAGAAGCCATGGTAATGTCACCTGTATCTAATAAGGTATTAGTCATTGGCATGTAAACTTTTTCCATTGACTCAGGGTGTAGTGTTGGTGAAATCATTTCACTGATTACTTTCGAGGTCACACCATATTGCGCTTGTAATGACA
>NZ_JAQWSS010000078.1 GCF_029243085.1 Candidatus Thioglobus sp.
GCAAACTTTGAACCAAATGTTGGTAGAAATGGATGGCTTTGAAGGCTCGGAAGGCATTATTGTTATTGCAGCAACTAACCGCCCTGATGTGCTTGATCCAGCGTTATTGCGCCCGGGACGTTTTGATCGTCAAGTCATGGTTGGATTGCCGGATATTAATGGCCGTGATGCCATTTTAAAGATTCATATGAGTAAATTGCCAATTGCTAAAAATGTTAAGTCTGTTAATATCGCTAAAGGAACACCGGGTTTCTCTGGCGCTGATTTGGCTAATTTAGCTAATGAGGCCGCTTTGATTGCTGCAGGCAAGAATAAGCAATTGGTTGGTATGCAAGAATTTGAAAAAGCTAAAGACAAAATTATGATGGGCGCAGAGCGCAAATCAATGGCAATGGATGAGTCAGAAAAAGAAATGACCGCTTCTCATGAGGCAGGCCATGCGATTGTTGGCCGTATTGTGCCGGAACATGATCCTGTTTACAAGGTAAGTATCATTCCTAGAGGTAGGGCGCTGGGAGTCACCATGTTTTTGCCAGAAAAAGATAGCTATAGCATATCTAAGCGCAAACTAAATTCCCAAATCGCCTCTTTATTTGGCGGGCGTATTGCTGAAGAGCTTATTTATGGTGCAGATGCAGTAACAACAGGTGCAAGCAATGACATTGAGCGTGCTACCGAAATTGCTCATAAAATGGTGAAACAATGGGGTATGTCCGATAAATTAGGTCCTTTGGCCTATGGCGAAGATGACGGTGAGGTTTTCTTGGGCAAACAGGTGACCAAGCACAAGCATATTTCTGAAGATACGTTTAAAGTAATTGATGATGAAATTAGATTAATCATTGATACTAACTATGCAATGGCAACCAAGATACTTGAAGAAAATAAAGACATTCTTATTGAGATGACTAAAGCATTAATGATGCATGAGACCATTGATAAAGAGCAAATTGACGATTTAATGGATCGCAAGCCGATTCGTGAGGCAGCCGTTATCGTTGATTCTGATGTCGCTTCAACAGAGCTAGGTTCTGGCGTCAGAGCTGACGATTCAAATGATTCTGATGATAAGCCTGTCGATGGCGATCCGCAAATCGCCTAACGTTAATTTTTAGTCGTTATGGCTATTCAATCAGCGTCAACATTAATTATGGGTGTGCTAAATGTCACCCCTGATTCGTTTTCTGATGGCGGTGAATGCTTTAATATTAATGATGCAATCGCTAACGCTAAGCAAATGATCGCTCAGGGGGTTGATATTATTGATGTCGGTGGAGAGTCAACACGACCAGGTGCGAAAGCAGTGAGCGAGGCTGATGAAATAAGCCGAGTGATTCCAGTTATTAAAGCGCTTGCAGACGAGGTTGATATCCCTATATCAATAGACACATCTAAACCGCAAGTTATGAAATTAGCTGTGGAAGCTGGCGCTAGTATTGTTAACGATGTTAATGCTTTACAAACTGATGGCGCTATAGAAATGGTCGCTTCTCTTCAAGTGGATGTCTGTCTTATGCATATGCAAGGCTCTCCAAGAACCATGCAAAAAAATCCAGAATATAGCAATGTGGTTGATGATATTCAACAATTTTTTCAACAGAGAATTGATGCTTGTATTAAAGCAGGAATTTTAAGAGATAAGATTATTCTTGACCCGGGGTTTGGCTTTGGCAAAACTCTTGAACATAATTTAGAAATCCTACGTCGGTTTGATGAATTCAAGTATTTTGGTTTGCGATTGCTGGCAGGTCTTTCCAGAAAATCAATGATTGGTGTATTGTTAAATGATCGTGATGTGAAAGGCAGAGTTGTTGGTAGTGTAACAGGGGCTATAATAGCAGTTCAAAATGGGGCAAACATTGTGCGCGTACATGATGTTTTGGAAACTAAAGATGCGTTGTCAATATTGCAGGCGACGAATGGAGAGGAAATTGGCTAGTTATTTTGGTACAGATGGTATTCGTGGTGAGGTTGGGATAGAGCCAATTACGGCAGACTTCTTTTTAAAGTTGGGCTGGGCGGTTGGCTCAGTTTTGTCTGAAAAAGGTAAAGCTAGCGTTGTTATTGGTAAAGATACACGTGTATCAGGTTATTTATTTGAATCGGCGTTAGAGGCTGGCTTTTTATCTGCTGGTGTTGATGTAGGGTTGTTAGGGCCAATGCCAACTCCCGCCATTGCTTATTTAACTCAAACTTATAACGCCACAGCTGGCGTCGTGATTAGCGCTTCACATAATCATTTTCAAGATAATGGTGTTAAGTTTTTTTCAGCCAAAGGATTGAAACTGAACGATGATGATCAAGCAAAGATTGAGCAGAAATTGACTGAACCTATGATTAGCGTTAGCTCGGATCAGATTGGGAAGGCGCGCAGACATGAGCAGCCACGTGGGCGCTACATTGAGTTTTGTAAGTCCACATTTGATCGTTCTGCAGAATTAAGCGGATTAAATATTGTTATTGATTGTGCAAATGGCGCTACTTATCACATTGCCGAGAAAGTCTTTTCTGAACTAGGTGCCAATATAACTGTAATCAATAACTCGCCAGATGGCGTTAATATTAATAAAGATTGTGGTGCAACAGATACTCAGCATTTACAGCAAGTTGTTCTTGAAACTAAAGCTGATCTTGGTATTGCTTTTGATGGCGATGGTGATCGTTTGATGATGGTGGATCACAATGGTGAATTAGTAGATGGCGACGAATTGGTATTTATTGTGGCTAAAGCTTGGCAGCAGCAAGACCGTTTAACCAACAATATAGTGGTCGGCACAAAGATGACTAATCTAGGTATGCGTCACGCCTTAAAGGGTGTTGATATTAAATTTATTGAAGCTGATGTAGGTGATCGCCACGTCATGGAAGAGATGAAAAAACATGGTGCTATTTTAGGTGGTGAAGGATCAGGACACATGATCTGTTTAGACAAGACAACTTCTGGCGATGGTATTATTTCTGCACTTCAGGTATTAGAAGTGCTAGCAAAGAGTCAGTCTAGCCTTTCCCAGCTTAAACATGAGATGGTGAAATATCCACAGGTGTTGATTAATGTTAAAACACAAGAGAAAGTTGACCTTGCTAATCATCAACTATTGAATCAAACTATCAAGACGGTTGAGTCTGATTTGGGCGATGAAGGGCGAGTATTAATTCGCGCCTCGGGCACTGAGCCACTCATCCGTGTCATGGTTGAAGCTAAAGACGCTCAAGTTACCCAACAAAGTGCTGAAAAACTGGCTGACACATTGCGCTAATGAGTTTTGACGCTACTAGCCTAGTGCTGGTTGGGCTGATTTTTCTGTGGACGGGTTTTGTTCGCACAGGTTTGGGTTTTGGTGGTGCGGCGCTCGGCTTACCGTTGATGTTACTTGTAGGTGGGAGTCCAGTATATTGGCTGCCGGTTATTGGCTTGCATTTACTGTTTTTTTCCTCCTTAACGCTGTTTAAATCATTTAAAACAGTTGATTGGCACTATTTGAAACGATCGTTATTATGGATTATCCCACCAACATTAATTGGTGTAGCTGGTCTATTAAGTTTGCCAGATACCGTGGTGATTGTTTTTATTTACTCAATTACTATTTTCTACGCAATTACTTGGATTTTCAATCATAAGATTACTTCACATAAGCCGTGGGTGGATAAGATTTTGTTGGTAATGGGCGGATATGTAGCTGGCACTTCCTTAACGGGCGCGCCGTTAATTGTGGCAGTCTATATGCGCCATGTTGCCAAGGAATATTTACGTAATACTTTATTTGTACTTTGGTTTATTTTGGTCAGTATTAAGATGACAGCCTTTGTTGTTATGAATGTGATGATTGATTGGCAATTTTCATTATATCTAATTCCAATTGCCGCCATTGGTCATGTGATTGGCATTAGGTTGCACCAAAAAATAATCGAGAATGATCAAATATTTAAAAAATGGGTAGGTGGCGCACTGTTGTTAATCAGTTCATTTGGGCTATTGAAAGTGATTTTGAGTTAAAATCAAAGCTATGAATGAATATGTCTTAATTTTAGTGAGTACGATCTTAGTCAATAATTTTGTATTGGTTAAATTTCTAGGTTTGTGCCCATTCATGGGGGTTTCAAAAAAAGTAGAGACTGCTATTGGTATGGGGTTCGCAACAACATTCGTACTGACCTTGGCGAGTATTTCAAGCTACTTGATTAATACCTATATCTTGCTGCCATTTGATATGGAATATTTGAGAACCATTGCTTTTATTGTAATCATTGCTGGTGTAGTAGGATTTACTGAGCTTGTGGTAAATAAAACATCTCCCGTGCTTCATCAATCTCTAGGTGTATTCTTGCCACTTATTACGACCAACTGTGCAGTGCTTGGAGTGGCATTATTAAACGTCAACCAAGATAATGGATTTCTAGCGTCAGCTGTTTATGGATTTGGTGCGGCAGTTGGATTTTCTTTTGTTTTGGTTTTATTTTCAGCGATTCGTGAAAGAATTGATACCGCTGATGTCCCTGCTGCCTTTAAAGGTGCGCCAATTGCATTGATTACTGCGGGTTTGATGTCAATGGCCTTTATGGGATTTATTGGACTAGCCTAGTGATAGAGTCTATCGTCATTTTTTCTGCTTTAACATTAATTCTTGGATTAATTTTAGGTTATTCCGCCATCCGTTTTAAAGTGGCAGGCAATCCATTAGTAGATCAAATTGATGCTATCTTGCCTCAAACCCAATGTGGCCAATGTGACTTTCCAGGTTGTCGCCCTTATGCAGAGGCATTGGCAAAAGGGGAGGCGCAAATTAACCAATGTCCTCCAGGTGGACAAGAGGGTGTAGATGCACTAGCTGAATTGCTGGATGTTGAGGTGCTTACTCTCAATGCTGAGCATGGAGAGACTAAACCAGAGCATGTGGTTTATGTAGATGAAAAGCTTTGTATTGGTTGCACTTTATGCATTCAAGCGTGCCCAGTAGATGCATTCGTGGGCGCATCCAAAGTTATGACAACTGTGATTGAAGAGGAGTGTACTGGTTGCGACTTATGCATTCCGGTTTGTCCAGTTGATTGTATATATATTAAGGCGATAGAACCGAATATGTCTAATTTTATACCCATAATTCCTAGTAACAATCATGCTTAATTTTGAGTTTCCAGGCGGTATCAAAATTGATAACCCTTATCCAATTGAGCGGGTAGAGATTATTCAAGCGCCGTTGCCAACTAGTGTGGTTCTGCCTCTTCAGCAACGTATCGGTGAAGAAGCTAAGCCCTGTGTAAAGGTGGGTGACAGGGTGTTAACAGGCCAGGTTATTGCACAAACAGAAGATGCTTTTTGTGTGCCAATTCATGCCTCTATTTCCGGCACAGTATCAGCTATTGACAAGCAACTAATTCCGCATAAATCAGGCTTAAAATCTACTTGTATTAGTATCGATTCTGACGGCAAAGATGAGTGGATAAGTGAGCAAGGCTGCGGACAAGATTTTTTACATTGTGATCGACAGACAATGATTGATTATATTCAAAAATCAGGCATCGTAGGCTTAGGTGGCGCGGGTTTTCCATCACATACCAAGTTAAGTAAAGCGTTTGATTGCCATACATTAATTATTAATGGCACAGAGTGTGAGCCAGGTATTATGTGTGATGATGCGTTAATGCAGCATCATGCTCGAGAAGTTATACGTGGTGTGGAGATTTTATTGCATATAACCGGTGCACAAAAAGCTATTATTGCTATTGAAGATGACAAGCATGAAGCGTACCAGTCATTACTTATGTTTAATCATAATGCAAGAATTAGCATACAACAGCTTCCAACTAAATACACATCTGGTGCAGAAAAGCTTCTTATTAAGGCATTATTAAGTATTGAAATACCTTCTGGTGGTTTTGCTGCAGATAGTGGCGTTGTTTGTCAGAATGTTTCTAGTACCAAAGCGATTTATGATGCAGTTATTGACCAGAGGCCGCTAGTATCTCGCATAGTTACTGTGACTGGAAATGCGTTAAGCCCCATCAATGTTGAAGTTCGCTTAGGCGCATCTTTTGAACATATTATTAATCTCACTGATGTGAATAATAAAGCGCATGATTATCGTATGGGCGGCATGATGATGGGTGTTGATATTGACACAATTCATATGCCAATTTGCAAGATTACAAATTGTATTTTTGTTAATAATAAAACGCAAAAACATATCGCGCAAGAATGTATTCGTTGCAATAGCTGTAACCCAGTTTGTCCAATTGGCCTATTACCTCAGCAATTATATTGGCACGCTAAGAGTGAAAATGTTGAAAAATGTATCGACTACTCACTAATGGATTGCATTGAATGTGCCTGCTGTTCTTATGTTTGCCCCAGTCATATTGATTTAGTGAGTTATTTTTCATTTGCTAAGGCTTTATGTAAAAAACAAACTGCTGAGCAACATAAAATAGATATTGCTAGGGAGCGTTTCGAATTTAGGGAGTATCGGCTTGAGCGTAATAAACAAGAGCGTGCTGAAATGATGGCGGCCAAGAAACAAGCCTTGAAAGAGAAAATGGCTAAAGATAAAGATAAAAACCAAGAGCAAAAAGATAAAATTGCTCAAGCAATGGCGCGGGTTAAGAAATCAAAGGAAGATAATGCATAGTACTGGACTGAACACCAATCAGATTATGAGACAAGTAATTTATGCGCTTGTTTTGGGTGTGTCGGTATCGTATGTGTTTTTTGGCTGGGGCGTTATCATTCAAATATTACTTGGCGTCACTTCCGCATTGGTCGTTGAGTCAGTCATTTTGGCTGTGCGTGGACGGCAGATACTAGACTCTATCAGTGACGGTTCTGCGGCCTTAACAGCAATCTTATTGGCAATATCTATTCCCGCTATTGCACCCTGGTGGGTGGTGGTAGTTGGCGTGGCATTTGCCATTGTCTTCGGCAAGCAGTTGTATGGTGGCCTGGGCAATAATCCGTTTAATCCTGCCATGCTTGGGTATGCTTTTTTATTAATTTCGTATCCTTTGCAAATGACGACATGGCCCATTGATTTCTTAAGCTTTAGTCAAGCTAGTGAGGTTGTTTTTAATTTATTGAATTTTGACGGGCTAAGTGGCGCAACACGACTAGATGATGTTAAAACTAACTTATCTTTAGGTAATGATCTGTCAACATTACACCTACATTCTGTTTCACAAGCTTGGATTAATATAGGGTTTTTACTAGGTGGGATATATTTACTGGCTAGAAAAATCATTGCTTGGCATATTCCATTAGCATTTTTGTTAGGCATTGTGATTATGGCATTATTGATTTCAATCTTTGATTCACAGCAACATCTGCCAGCACAAAATCATTTAATACTTGGTGGCACAATGCTTGGTGCATTTTTTATTGCCACTGATCCAGTTTCAGCAAGCACAACACCCAAAGGTAGACTTATTTATGGCTTCTTAATTGGTGTATTAGTTGTGATTATTCGTACATATGGTAATTATCCCGAAGGCATTGCTTTTGCCGTATTATTGATGAATATGACTGTACCATTGATCGATTACTATACCCAACCTAAAGTATTCGGCAGATAATGAACAAACTTATTTTAAAATCCGGTATTTTGTTGTTTATTTTTACGTTTGTTAGCATCTTTTTTGTTAGTTGGACTGAGGTTGCAACTAAAGAAAAAATCCAGCACAATGAAAGGCAACTACTGATCAAGCGTCTTGGAGAGTTGGTCTCAAACTATGACAATGATATTTTGCAAGATAAATATAGTAAAGAATTATCACTTCACAATACTAAGCAAACAATTAATGTATATCCTGCCAAACGCAAAGGCGAGGTTTTTGCATATTTGATTGAGCATACCTATCCAAATGGATATAGTGGTGATATTCGTTTGTTAACTGGCGTGAGTGTTAATCATGAATTGCTTGGTGTTCGTGTCATTATGCATAAAGAAACTCCAGGATTGGGTGACAAGATTGAAACTAAAAAGTCTAGTTGGATTGAGCAATTTAAAGGACTGTCACTATCAAGCCCTATTAAAGATAACTGGAAGGTAAAGCGCGATGGTGGTGTGTTTGACAGCTTTACAGGTGCTACTATCACCCCTAGAGCTATTGTTGCTGCAAGCTACCAGGTGTTAGAGCTGTTTACTCAGCAGGCTAACCTTATTGAACAGGAATAGATATGTTATTAAGTCAATTTGATTTTGATTTGCCAAAACAGTTAATTGCCCAGAATCCACCTGAAAATAGAACTGATTCACGCTTATTAGTAGCTCAAGAAACCATACTCGATACCCATTTTCATCAAATCAGCAATTTTGTTAAATCGGGAGATTTGTTGATCATGAATAATACTCGAGTCATTCCAGCACGATTATTTGCCCATAAAGCTTCAGGTGGAAAAGTTGAGATTATGATTGAGCGCTTGCTTAATGATAAACAGGTTTTGGCTATGGTGAAAGCTTCAAGAGCGCCTAAGATCGATAGTTTTATCACACTTGAGAATGGTGATAAGGCACAGGTTATTGATAAAAAAAATGGTTTTTACACACTAGAATTTAACACTGATTCATTGTTAGGCTTGCTTGATCAGGTTGGTCACATCCCTTTGCCACCTTATATTGAAAGAACAGATGAAGAGGCCGATCTTGAGCGTTATCAAACAGTTTTTGCTAAGAAAGATGGCGCAGTTGCCGCACCTACAGCAGGGCTGCATTTTGATGATGAATTATTAAAAAAATTAAAAAACAAAGGTGTTAACTCTGCTTTTGTGACTCTACATGTGGGCGCAGGCACTTTCCAACCAGTTAAATCTGATAATATCATTGACCATCAAATGCACAGTGAATATTATGAGATTTCTCAAGATACAATTGATTTAATTAACCAAACCAAAGCAAACAACGGACGTATTATTGCCGTTGGGACGACAGCGGTTAGATCGCTTGAATCTGCAGCAAAAAGTGGAAAACTTAAGGCTGCCAAAGAGGAAACTGATATTTTTATTTATCCAGGCTATCAGTTTAAAGTTGTGGATATGATGATTACTAATTTTCATCTTCCCAAGTCATCACTGTTGATGTTAGTGAGTGCTTTCATTGGTAGAGAACGAATGATGGAAATTTACCAACATGCTATTGAAGAAAAGTATCGATTCTTCTCGTATGGCGATGCTATGCTGTTGGAGAGATCATGATATTTGAAAATGACTTAGTGTTTATTGAGATTGAACCAAGTGAAATACCTTGGGTTAAGGTATTTACTAGACGAGAAATCAAAGAATTTAGCGAATGCACGACTGAAGAAAAGTTGGAAATTTTTAGAATTATTGATATTGTTGAAAAACAGATGATTAGTTATTTTAAAGCAGATAAGATTAATATCGCGTCATTTGGAAACATGTTGCCGCATGTTCATTGGCATATTATGGCAAGATTCAAACAGGATAGCCATTTTCCAGAGCCCATGTGGGGTCAAAAGCAGCGACAATCAAATTTAACGTTGCCTAATTTCGAGGTATTCTTTAAAGAATTAGGAGGGTGTTTATGAATCAATTAGAGAGTCAAAGTCAGCTAGATACACTGAAGCGTGAGAAAGATGCGGTGTTAATTCTTTTCGGTGGCGCTAATTGTGGCGTATGTCAAACTATTAAGCCACAGATCGATAATAAATTTAACACTAAATTTCCTGAATTAGAAATGGTCTATATTGATTGTGAGCAGATGCAAGAAATATGCGCCCAACATGGCGTATTTTCTCTGCCTGTTGTGCAAGTGTTCTTTATGGGTCAGAAGTTTATTGAAGAAGTCCGAGGGTTTTCGCTATTAGCTTTAGAGCAAGAAATTGAAAAAACTTATGCAAAAATGAATGGTTAAAGACTGTCTTTAATTTTTTGCAAAGTCGGAGCTTCAATATCAAATTCATTGACCAATTCTAATGCTCTATCTAGTCTTGCAGGTGCCGATCTACCCATGCACCCATGTTCAGGATCACCCTCAAAAGCTTTAACCAATCCCCGTTCTAGAGCTTTATCATCATATGGCTTTCCGGTGAGTGCAACTTGTAGCGCTAAAATATCTTTAAACACGTCACGCATCAGTGCTAAATGATTATTATATAAATCATTAACATTAGTACCTGGCTTAATAATAAGCCCAGCAATATTGCTAGTTAATATATAGAGATTTTTAATCACCAGTTCGAACAGTAATTCATCTTCGTTATTTAATACATGTGCCGGAATATCTATTAGCGCTAGTGAATTGGCCAGTATCTGTGCCTTGGGTCCAAATGCAGGGGAAGAAATAAGCACTTTAGAATCCATGCCTTTTTTCTTTTCAAACCATACTGATATCACGGTAGGACGGCTAAAGCCATGTTCAAGCCAGTCGCGTGGCAATAATTCATTTTGCATCATGGCAACGCGATCTTTCCATTTATTGGGTATAGATTTAAGCGCATCTTGTAGGTCAGCTTCTGCAGTGCAAACAAGAATCATCTCCGGATCAATTGTGTCTGAGAGTTCATCAATATCTGTTGCACGGGTTATGGGGTAAACAGGGTAGTTGGCACGCAAAAATGCGCGTGCAAAAACACTACCTAGTTCACCAATACCTAAGACGATTATTGGCTTATTCATTTCAATATGTTTAATAGGGTTGAACCCATGGTTGCCGGTGTTGGTGCAATTGCTACCCCAGACTTTTCTAAAGCTTTAATTTTGTCTATAGCCTTGCCTGATCCTCCGCTGATTACGGCACCGGCATGACCCATACGTTTGCCTTTGGGCGCTGTAAGGCCGGCAATATAAGATACAACAGGCTTGGAAACGTTGGATTGAATAAATTCTGCTGCCTCCTCCTCGGCGGAGCCGCCAATTTCACCCACCATAATAATCGATTGAGTTTGATCGTCAGCTTCGAAAAGTGCCAAACAGTCAATGAAATTCATGCCTTGAATAGGGTCGCCACCAATCCCAATACAAGTACTCTGTCCAAGTCCTACTGAAGTGGTTTGATGTACCGCCTCATAAGTAAGTGTGCCTGAGCGAGATACTACACCTACGCTACCAGCTTGATGGATGTTTCCTGGCATAATGCCCAATTTGCATTCATTAGGGGTGATAACCCCTGGGCAATTTGGACCAATCAAAGTTGAATTCGAGCCCTTTAAAATCGCTTTAATTTTAAGCATATCTTGCACTGGAATACCTTCAGTAATGCAGGCAATAACTGGCATCTCTGCTTCAATAGCCTCAATAATTGAAGCATAAGCAAAACGTGGTGGCACATAGATCATTGTGGCTGTAGCACCAGTTTCATCCATGGATTCTTTGACTGAATTAAATACAGGTAAATCTAAATGAGTTTGACCGCCTTTACCTGGCGTTACACCTCCAACAAAGTGTGTGCCATAGGCAATAGACTGTTCAGAATGGAAAGTTCCTTGTTTACCGGTAAATCCTTGGGTAATAACTCGAGTATCTTTATTGATTAATACACTCATTTTGACAACTCCACAATTTTTATCGCTGCTTGGGTGAGATTAGCCTCTGTGTAAATTTCTGCTGAAGATTCATCTAGTAATTTAAGTCCTGCTGCAGCATTAGTACCTTCTAAGCGCACTACAATAGGTAAATTTAAACCTACTTTCTCGATAGCTTGAAGGATCCCTTCTGCAATTAGATCGCAACGTACAATGCCGCCAAAAATATTAACCAAAATACCAGCTACATTTTTTTCTGTTTGGATAAGTTCAAATGCTTTGGCAACACGCTCAGCCGTTGTGCCACCCCCTACATCTAAGAAGTTAGCAGGGGAGCCACCATGATGTTCAATGAGATCCATGGTGGCCATAGCCAAGCCAGCACCATTCACCATACAGCCAATAGTACCATCAAGAGAAATGTAATTCAGTTGATATTCGCTTGCCTCGTTTTCTTTTTCGTCTTCTTGCAAGATGTCTCGCAATGCTAGAATGTCCTCGTGTCGATATAGTGCGTTATCATCAAAATCAATTTTTCCATCTAATGCCAGTAGGCTGTTTTCAGTAGTAGTGATTAATGGATTTATTTCAATTAAGCTGACATCCTTACTAGTAAATATTTCGTATAAGCCCATTAATGCGCTAACAAATTGCTCGGATAAAACACCTTCAAGCTTTAGTTGAGAAGCAATTAAAGTGCAATCATCTACATTTAAAGCGCCTAATGGGTTAACACCAAATTTAATAATTTTTTCAGGAGTTTCGCTGGCTACAGTCTCAATATCCATACCACCTTCAGTGGAGGCTAAAATAGTAATTTGTTGAGTTTGGCGATCAATTAAGAGGCCTAGGTACAATTCACGTTCAATATTTTGCCCACCTTCAATGAGTAGCTGATTAATTGGCAGACCTTTAGCATCGGTTTGTGGTGTTATCAAACGAGTGTTAAATAGTTGTTTGCATGTATCCTCGACTTCCTCAATAGATCGACACAAAACAACACCACCGCCTTTGCCACGTCCACCCGCGTGAACTTGTGCTTTAACTACCCATATATTGCCACCTAGGTCAGCACAAGCCTTGCCTGCTTCGGCAGTGGTGTTAATGAGAATAGAGTTTGGGGTTTTAATGTTAAATTGTCTAAATAAGCCTTTGGCCTGGTATTCGTGTATATGCATTAAAAAGTGCGTAAAATAAGATGCTTAAATTTTACACTCAATAGGTTAAAAAAATGGCATATTACTCGACCAGTCAATTTAAGAACGGCTTAAAATTAATGTTAGACGGCAATCCTTGTTCAATTATTAATAATGAAATCCGAAAGCCTGGAAAAGGCCAGGCTTCTAACCGAGTTAAACTTAAAGATCTGATCACTGGAAAGACTTTAGAAAAGACTTTTAAATCTGGAGAATCTTTAGAAGGTGCAGATGTGATGGAATTGGATATGCAATATCTTTATAACGATGGTAGTGAATGGAACTTCATGGATCCAAGTACTTTTGACCAATATGTTATTAACGATAACAATATGGACGATGTTAGGGGTTATTTGGTTGAGCAAGACATGTGTATTGTTACTCTTTGGAATGACAATCCAATTTCAGTGACACCGCCTAATCATGTGATTCTTGAAGTCGTGGATACAGATCCCGGTCTCAAGGGTGATACAGCAGGCACTGGTGGCAAACCAGCAACCATGAATACAGGCGTGGTTGTACAGGTGCCATTATTCATAGCTATTGGTGAACAAGTGAAAGTGGATACGCGTACGAATGAATACGCAGGACGCTCTTAATAATACCATCCTGTTTTTTATAGATAAATTTGTCAAATACGTTGAACACTCTTTTTTTGTTGCATCTATAAAAATGTATGATTTATGACAGTATCGTTAAATTCACATATTAGAAAAAAAGCAAATATTTTAAAGAAGATACGTTTGTTTTTCGATGCACAGGGTTTGCTTGAAGTGCAAACGCCTTCGTTGCTAAACACACCTACTACTGATGTTTATATTGATAGTGTTAGTGCACACGTTAATCAAGACATTGAACCAAAAACTCAATATCTGCACACCTCTCCAGAATTGGAGATGAAAAAGTTATTATCACAAGGAAGTGGTGATATTTATCAAATTTGTCAGGTGTATCGAGATAATGAATTTGGCGAACAAAATTTTAACGAATTTACTATGTTGGAGTATTATCGATTAGGTTTTGACACGCACCAGTTGATGGATGATATCACCTCGTTGATTAACGTATTGGGTGTCAAAGGCGAGATGGTTAAATTGTCCTATGCGCAGGCATTTGATCAGTTTGCGAATATTGATATACTCAATACTAATTTTGATGATTTAAAGATAGTTGCCAAGACGCATGGTTTAAGCACTGATTTCAATTGGATTGAAGATTTACAAATCTTTTTATTTGTGCATTTAATAGAGCCGGCAATAAAAAAAATCCCCATTTGTTTTATTTATGATTATCCGGCAGACCAAAGCGCACTGGCTAAGACTGAAGGTCGAGTAGCATACCGATTTGAATTGTACTTATTGGGCGTGGAAGTAGCCAATGGGTATAATGAATTGCAAAATGCACAAGCATATCAACAAATATTTGAGCGTGAAAATGCCAAACGTAAGCAGTTGGGAAAGACTTTTTCAGAACCAGACCAGGACTTTTTAAAACAGCTAGAAAATTCTCTACCACAGTGTTCAGGTGTAGCTATTGGCATAGAGCGATTGACCTCTCAAATTATTAAATCCGATTAAAATAGAGTTTGTTTTGTTCAAATTTAAACCGATTGTTAAATGACTAAGTTTGCTTATTTTATTGTTGTTATTTTCCTGCCTGTTCAGGCGTTGCAAATTTTACAGTCTGATAGTGCTAACGAGATTGTTGGGTATCAGCCACAAGTTTTAGATGAATCTAGTGAATTGTCAAATGAGTTACTTCTTACCAAGCTTGAAAAATCGTCCAAAAGTGGTGATGCAAGATCGCAATTCAGTTTGGCGAATATATATCACAATGGTATTGGCGTTAAGACCGATGAAAAATTAGCTTTTTATTGGTATACACAGGTCGCAGAGCAAGGTTTTGCTAGTGCACAATTTAATGTAGCCAATGGTTATTATCACGGCATTGGTACTAATAAAGATTTAAAACAGGCTTTGTCTTGGTATGCAAAAGCAGCTGAGCAAGACTTTGTGGCAGCGCAATATAATTTGGCGGTTATGTATCGTCGAGGTGAAGGTTCTGAAATAGATAACAAAGAAGCTTTTCGCTGGTATGAACGAGCAGCTCAGCTTGGTTACGGCATTGCACAATTAACTTTGGCAAAGCTTTATGAAAAGGGTGTGGGCATTGAGAAAAGTGATACGTTAGCGCAAACTTGGTATCTTCGTGCAGCTAACCAATTGGACCCAGAGGCACAATTTTATTTAGCTGAGTTCTATCAACAGCGTCATAATTATATTCAGGCAGCATCGTATTATCGTAAAGCATCCGATCAAGATTATATCCCCGCTCAATATGCATTCGCCATATCTTTGCTTGAAGGTAAGGGTGTTATTCAAGACACTGATAAAGCGCAGCAGTTATTGTTGAAAACAGCCCAGGTAGGATCTGCTAAAGCACAATTTCAACTTGGAAAATTATTGCGTAACAAAGGGCAGGTATTAGAAGCTAGAGAATGGTTATCTAAGGCGAGAGAACAAGCGTTTGACGAGGCAATAGCGCTACTAGCAAATATGGATGCGATTGAACAATCAAAGCAAGAAGCTCTAGAGCTAGAAGTGGCTGAAATCTCAACACCAATTGTTGAATTAATCGATAGCAATGTATTAGTGGTTGAGACGCCTGTTGCGATCATAACAGACGATACTATAGGTGGTTCAAATGCTCAACCAACGCCAAATTTATCAATGTCAATTCCAAATCAGCAACAGATTCTAGATTCATTAAACAGCAATGCTAGCATGTTGAATAACGTTGAGAAATTGGTGAGTAGTGCGCAACAAGGTAATCCAATTGCACAGCATAATTTAAGCACCTTGTACAGTATTGGGGAGCTGGTAGCTAAAGATGATCATAGAGCTTTTTTACTTATGCAACAATCTGCTAGTCAGGATATCGCTCGATCTCAAAATTCATTAGCCATGATGTATATTAATGGACTTGGTGTAGAGCCGAATTATCAACAAGCTTATTTTTGGGCGAGTAGGTCAGCTCGACAAGGCGATATTAAAGGTAAACAAATCCTGTTATATCTGGTTGGCAACGCGTTTTAATATGCCTACTAAGTCAAAAAATTTCTGGGAAGTGTTAAGCTTAGATGAAATGAGCCGAGATCAGTGGGAATCTCTGTGCGATAGTTGTGGACGTTGTTGTTTGCACAAACTTGAAGATGAAGATACAGGTGACATCTACTTTACTGAGGTGGTTTGCCACTATATGAATGAAGAGACTTGTCAATGTCCTCATTATGAAAACCGACAAGAATATGTACCCGCTTGTTTGACCATTTACCCGGATTGGGGTGAAAAGTTCAATTGGTTGCCTGACACCTGTGCTTATCGGTTGTTACATGAAGGAAAGCCTTTGTTTGATTGGCATCCGCTGATTAGTAAAGATCCAGAGTCAGTGCATTTGGCTGGAATTTCAGTACGAGGAAGAACGTTGACAGATAAGCAAGTTGATGAAGATGATATACAGTTACATATTATCGATTGGGTAAAGTAATGAAAAAGATTGTTTTATTATGGCTAGTGTTCACAAACATGGCAATCGCCAACTGGCCACATGAGAACATTTCTCAAGCCGTTTTTGCTAGTTCCGTTGCTGACAGACAACCAGTCGAGATAATCACTGAAGTGACTGATTCTTTAGGTAAAATCTACTTCTTTACTAATATACGTAATTTAGTCGGTGATACGATTACTCACCGCTGGATTTACCAAGATAAAATAAAAGCTGAAATCAGCTTTAATATTAAAGGGAAGCGCTGGCGAGTGTGGTCAAGTAAGAATATTTGGCGTACATGGACCGGTAAATGGACGGTTGAAGTGGTAGATCAGCATGGCCAAATATTATTAGTAAAAACCATTAATTTTGAAAAGAGTGTAGCTTAATAGAGCTCAAGGAACAAAGATGAATAAAGTAGTATTGGCCTATTCGGGTGGATTAGACACAAGTATTATTGTCAAATGGTTGCAAGACACTTACCAGTGTGAAGTGGTTACTTTTACTGCTAACATTGGACAGGGTGAAGAAGTGGAGCCAGCTCGTGCCAAAGCTAAAGCTGCTGGCGTCAAAGAAATTTATATTGAAGACTTGCGAGAAGAATTTGCACGTGATTTTGTTTTTCCAATGTTTAGAGCAAACGCGATTTATGAAGGTGAATACTTATTGGGTACCTCAATTGCTCGTCCGCTTATATCAAAGCGCTTAGTGGAGATTGCCCATGAGGTTGGTGCGGATGCTATTTCACATGGTGCAACCGGCAAGGGTAATGACCAGGTTCGTTTTGAATTAAATGCCTATGCCCTTGATGCTGATATTCAAGTGATTGCACCGTGGCGTGAGTGGGAGTTATCTTCACGCGAGTCATTAATGAATTTTGCTGAAAGTCATGGCATTGAAATTGATTACCAAAAACAAAACAAAAAGTCTCCTTATTCAATGGATGCAAACTTGTTGCACATTTCATATGAAGGCGATATCTTGGAAGACCCATGGGCTGAGCCAGAAGATGATATGTGGCGTTGGACAGTTTCTCCTGAGAATGCACCAGATAAAGCGGAATATATTGATATTACTTATGAGAAGGGCGACATTGTAGCCATTGATGGTGAGTCTATGAGCCCTGCTACAGTTATGGAAGTATTAAACCAACGTGCTGGTGCACACGGTATTGGACGTGATGATATTGTGGAAAATCGTTTTGTTGGCATGAAGTCACGCGGTTGTTATGAAACCCCTGCAGGTACGGTTATGCTTAAAGCGCATCGCGCTATGGAGAGTTTAACGTTAGATCGTAATGCGGCACATTTGAAGGATGAACTGATGCCAAAATATGCTGAGATGGTTTATAACGGCTTTTGGTTTGCGCCAGAACGTGAAATGCTTCAAGCTGCGATTGATCAAACGCAAGAAACTGTTAATGGTACGGTGCGCCTTAAGCTTTATAAAGGCGGTATTGCTGTTGTTGGTCGCAAGTCAGACGATTCACTCTTCAGCGAAAAAATTGCCACTTTTGAAGATGATGAAGGTGCTTATGATCAAAAAGATGCAGCAGGATTTATTAAGCTAAATGCGCTGCGTTTACGCCTAAAAGCGCTAAAGTAGTCTAATTAGATTGTGCAGTTTTCATAACCGCATCAAATTAAAAAAGCCCGATAATAATCGGGCTTTTTTTTGTATATGGAGGCCGGAACCAGAATCGAACTGGTCTAGATGGATTTGCAATCCACTGCATAACCGATTTGCTATCCGGCCAAGGTATGTGCAAAGGGCTATATAT
>NZ_JAQWSS010000087.1 GCF_029243085.1 Candidatus Thioglobus sp.
GCTGCACACAGCCCAGAGCTTAAGATTGCTATGGAAACATGGAAAGAAATTAAGTTTGAGTTTGATACAGTTGATAAACTAGACGGCGCTAACCGTTAATTGGTTTAATTTAAAAAATAGGAATTATTATGAGTGAAATGCAAGATTATAAATCTGGACCTAAGTTTGAAACTTTTTCATACTTGCCACAGATGACAGCTGATCAAACAAGACAACACATTCAGTTCATTATTAACAATGGATGGAACCCAGCAATTGAACATGTAGAGCCAGCACGTACTATGAAGTACTACTGGTACATGTGGAAATTGCCAATGTTTGGTGAGCAATCAGTTGATACCGTTTTACAAGAGTTAGAAGCTTGTCATAGAGAGTACCCTAATAACCATGTTCGTTTACTTGGTTACGATAACTACTCTCAAAGTCAAGGTATGAACTTTGTTGTATACCGCGGTAAATAAAATAAATTAGGAGAAATATTATGAGCAATATATCAGGAATCGCATTAGGAATGATCGAGACTAGAGGTCTTGTACCAGCTATCGAAGCTGCAGATGCTATGACTAAAGCGGCAGAAGTTCGTTTAGTAGGTCGTGAATTTGTTGGTGGTGGTTATGTAACAGTTCTAGTACGTGGTGAAACTGGTGCGGTAAACGCAGCAGTACGTGCTGGTGCTGACGCTTGTGAGCGTGTAGGTGATGGACTGGTTGCAGCCCACATTATTGCACGTGTTCATGGTGAAGTAGAAACTATTCTACCTTCAGCATAAGTGTAATTCAGTTATTAAAATGAATCCTGTTTACAGGTATTCATTTTAATAATAACAAAAAAACAAAGATTTTAATATTCAAAATTTGAATATTAATAAATTATTAGAATGATTATTAAAGGTATTTAATATGATAAATTCAACAGAGAAACTTTCTGGACGTGAGCGCTCTATGCTTAGACGACAGCAGATGTCTAAAACTGGCTCAGCCGGTATGAAGCAAGCTGGTCGTGTGCGTCCAAGACGAAAAACAACTGCTACAGCTACAAGTGAGCCTATTCAGTCTAATTCTACTGAGCAAGAATTAATTAATTCTACAGCTCATGCAGTAAGTCACGACAATCATGAATATTGTTGTGATGATTGTAAAGAAAAAGATTTGAAGGAAACTTGCAGCACGTGTGATACTACTAATTCAGTATCTGATAATAATGACGCAGTTGACGCACTATGTGACCTGGTTAATTCTGCTCAGTCTGATGCGCCTAATACAGTTCGTGCATTCTGTCGTGATAGACGTAAGCAGTTATCAAAAACTGGAAAGCAGGCATTACCAGGAAAAATTGGTAGAGAAGCCCGCAGAACTCGAGTTAACAATAACAAAAATCCGGTATCAGGTAGAGATCTAGCTAAACTAAAACGTGAAGAAAGATGTTCTGTTGGCAGAGGCACAAACGAGTCTTGTAGACCAAGTGGTAGAATCAGACCTGGTAAAGCACCTGCAAAAGTTGAAATTGGTACAACGCTTTCTGGTCAATCAGTAAGTGGTACATTGGTTGAACAAACCTCTAAGACTACTGGCAGTGAATCCGGAACATGTAAATTGGTTACAGGTACAGAATATTTTGGTACTGAACAATTCCAAGAGTTATGTTCAACTTCACCTACTCCAAATGAGCCTAAAGTTAACGAATCTACAACTTCCAATGGTCAAACAATGACTGGATCTTTAGTAGAGTCAACTTCTAAGGTTACAGGTACTGAGCCTGGAGAATGTACTGCAATTACAGGAAGTGAGTATTTAGGTTACGATCATTTTGCTAATAGCTGCTCTAATCAAGGTAGTGTTAATTCACCTGCTAAAGTAGTTCAATCTACTTCAAAAAAAAACTTAGTAATAACTGGAGCAGACGAAACTAGAATCAACAATACAACAGGTTCTGAATCTAACTCCGATAAAGTTATAACTGGTTCTGATTACTCTGTTGCTCCTTATAGTTATTCTAACGCTTCGACTAAGGTAGACGTTAGTCATACTAATCGTGGCTCAGTAATCTCTGGTGGCGAGCATTCCTCACCTCTAGGTGTTACAGGAGATGATCATAGTTCATGTGAGAATATCACCGGTACAGAGTATGTTTCAAATGAGCGTTTTGTTGCCAACTGTGGCGATAAAGCACCATTAACACCAAGTAAGGTTTCTGTAGATACAACTCGTAAGGGTATGGGTGTTACTGGAAACATGATGGATAGAGATGAAAAAGTCTCAGGCAATGAGCCTGGCACGTGTCAAAACGTAACTGGTAGCCAGTATGATAGTTCTGCTAATAGATCAATGTGTGATCAACGTTCTAATAAAGTGAGTCATACAAGTACGATTACTGGTAATTCGGTTTCTGGAAGTGAGGTAAGTGGCTCCCCAAAGCTAACAGGTGACGACTACGGCATGTGCCTGGGCGTCACCGGTAATGAGTATGTAAGCAAAGAAAGCTTTGAACAGAGATGTGATTATGTTCCTATGGCTGCTGCATATAAAGATAGATTTAGCGATACTTGGAATAATCAACAATTATCAGGCACTCAACTTGGACAATCCAAATTAGTTAGTGGTGATGAAGTTGGTTCGTGTAATACAATTTCAGGTAGTAGCTATCGATCAAGAGAAGAGATGAGTCAATTTTGTGATAGAGCTTCTATTGAAGCTAGTGAGAGAGTTATGAGAACATCCCATACAGCACAACAAGTAAGTGGCAACGTGCCTTCATCTGATCCTAGATTTTCAGGTAACTTTAATAAAGGATTTGATCAAAGCTTAAGTGGTTCTGCTTACACTAACAATCAGTATGCAACTGAAAAGTATGATGCTGACTTTACTGTGCAAACTCCAGCTCGTTCAGCTTATCAAACTAAGTCTGAAAGACTGCATGATAGCGTTTTTGGCATTAATCCACGTATTACAGGCCCTATTTCTAAAGCTCAGGGTGTCATGACTGGCACTCCAGAATTTAGACATCCTTTGGATGAGCAACAGCCAGTTCAATCTCAAGTAGAGGTTCCTGCCAAGGTTATTACTGGCGAAGGTAATGAGCTTGGACGAGGTATTACTGGTGATAATTGGTCTAGAAGTGGTCATGTTACTGGCACTGAGGGAATGTTTGCTGCCAATAGAAATGAAACACAAAGAGGTGGTTTGGCTAATGAACGATTAATTGGAGCACATGCTCTTAAAGATCGTGAAGTCATAATTGTTGAAGGTCCTGCGATAACAAACGGTAATGGTGGCGGAAGTGGCACAGAAGGTGGCTCATCTAGAATTACATTATCTGGTGGCGCAAGAGGGTAATTCAAAACAATGAATACTAGAAATGCATATAAAATCAGAGCTTCTCGAAGTTCTGGTCGTAATAGAACTGCGCCGGTAAGTATGGCGCAAGGTAACAAGGTGGGAAATATTCCTGCTTTGGATAATGACCTATCTAGTGGCTATATTGCACCAGTGTGCGATTCAATGCCTGAGAGAAATTGTAGGCATCCTCTTACAAACATGCGACAAAATGCACATTTGGCAAGATGTGAAGAATCAATTACTAATCGTTTTTATTCTATTACTTCTGTTCTGAAGCATCTTGGCAATATACAACATAATGAAAATTTTGTTGCACTTGCTAATGATATTACCTCAAAGGAATTAGACTTTAATTTTCCTTTACAGTCTTTAGAGTCTGCATGGATAAATGGTTTGGATATGAAGTTGTTATATTCAAAGTCAATTTTTAATGCAATTAATAGTTCTGTCAATCAGTTTTCTGAAGATTTAGGTCGAAATGAAGACTCTAAGGTAGATACTCATAGTTTCTTTCTTGATTGCGGTTATCATAGTGTTGATATTACCCCATGCTCTGATGGTAGGTTAAAGGGGTTATCTAAGTACATATTTAGATTACCATTGTCTGCAATTACTATTCGTAATTCATATGCAGGTGCTTTATTAAATGTAGAATCTAATGTTCGTGATTGGGAAAAAATCGAATTGTCTAGATTACGCAATCCAAGCTCTGGATCTAGCGCCTCTCGTTACCTAAAAATTGTTGTTTATCATCGCAGTAGCTCTGACCCTCTGCATCAAGGTTGTGCTGCTCATGGAAGTAATGATAAATTAGCTGCCGAAGCAGGACTAGAGAAATTAACAGAATTTCATAGTGCAATTGATAATACATATAGTTGTGGATCTCAGATAGATCTATTGTTGATAGGAGTTGATACCGATAATGATTCTATAAGAATTCATATCCCTGATTCTAATGGTGAGCTGAGTATTCATAGATTTGTCGATACTGCCGATTTGTATAATGAGACGTTAAATTTAAATAGTGATCAGGCACGTGTTGCATTATTTAATTCTATTGATAAAAGTAGCGACATGTCTGGCTGGGGAAAGGGTGAAGGAAAACCTTCTGAAGGCATGAGAAAAGTTATTTCAAATTTGCTTGAATACAATCTTTCTCAAATAGAATACGTTGCTGATTTATATGGTGGCTCGTATCCTGATCTTGGTCATGCAGAGCAATTTATCAGTGTTGGAGATGGTTTCCAAGAAATTCAATTAAGAAATATCGCATATTACGCGCATTTAGATACTGTTGAAGAAGGTTCAGCTGATTTAGACATTGGTATTAAAATTTTTTCAGGTCTTAATATAAAGAAAGGCCTTCCAATTCCTATTGCCATTCATTATCGCTATGATTCAAAAGTACCTGGTTCTAGAGCTAGAGTTGTTCAAAAGTCAAAGCGTGTAATGGCTGCCATACTTAATAGATATAAAGAATTAGCTGTTGGAAATAATTTATTTTTTCAGCTTAGTGTTCAAGACCTTCCCCTTGGTAGCGATCTTGAAATAATAGATAAGGAAGAATTATGAGAATAATGCAAGTTGACAAAACTTTGGTTTCTACTAACCGTATTAAAACACTTGGTATGAGACCTTTACTAGTTGTAAGAGATAAGCCAAATGGCACCCCTCTAGTAGCAGTTGATGCAGTTGGTTGTATAGCAGGAGACTGGGTTATTTGTGTGGGTAGTTCAGCAGCAAGAGAGTCTGCAGGTAGTAAAGAGTACCCAAGTGATTTAACCATTGTTGGTATTATTGATTACTGGGATAAAGGTCAAGAAGGTTAAGTATAGCTATGGAGATTATGCAGGTTCAAGAAGATCTTGTTTGTACTCGATCTGTAAAAAATCTTGAAGGTATTTCATTAAGAGTAATGAAAGATCTTAAGGGTAATGTTTTGTGTGCATCTGACCCTGTCGGTGTTGGCACTGGCAAGTGGGTTGTAACCGCAAGTGGTTCGGCTGCTAGATGGGCAATGCCTAAATATGAATCTGTAACAGATCTCACAATTGTAGGAATTATTGACAATTGGGAGTAAGTTCTTTTTTTAATTTTATATTTGCTTAATACGTAAAATATAATTGCAGATGTTTCATTAAAATGAATCATATGCATAAATGAATAAATATCAGAACACTTGAGCATTCTAAGCTAAGTTTTTTGCATAGAATGCTTGTTCATAATTGTCAGTTGTTCAGTATTTTCTAACTTAATCTGTTAAATTAAAAAAACACTATGGAAATTTCAATTAAACAACTAATAAATCAAATCTCAGAGTCTGACTGGAAAGTTCAAAAACGTGCATTAATTATGACTAAGCGTTTTGATTATTCAAGCTATGATGATATGCGAGATTTTTTAGATGATTTACAAGATCTTTCGGTAGAAGATGAGTTCTATCCAGATTTGACATTTAGTCGTGTACACGTTAATGTCTCGATTAAGTCAAGAGAAGATGATCAATTTACTGAGGTAGACTTTGATTTTGCTAAAAAAGTGGACTTATTGGCTAAAAATGCTATAACTGTTATCGAAGGGGGATAAAGTGGCAACATTAAAAATTGCAATTGCAAATCTTAAAGGAGGTTGTGGAAAATCAACCCTATCTTTGAATCTAGCATCTGGCTTAATGTCTAGGGGTAGTACCGCTTTGTTGGATGCTGACCCTCAAGGCACTTTAGAGCACTGGTTAAAAGCAACAGTTGATGGTATGCCTAGTGTTGTGAATGCATCTGAAAATGTTGCTAAAGCAATTGATACTGCTGCAAATGATTTTGAATTCATTGTTGTGGATTGTCCGCCAAGTTTAGAAAGTGGACATACCAAACAAGTATTGCAAATGGTTGATCTGTTGTTAATCCCAGTCTTACCATCACCACCAGATTTATGGAGTAGTGTGCATATGGTTGAAGCTGTTAAAGAAGCGCAGAAAACCAATGATCAGTTACAATCTTATCTAGTTCGAAATCAAGTTGAAAGTAGAAGTGCACTTTCCAAAGCCATGAAACAGGCGATAGAATTTTGTGGATTGCCTGCACTTAAAAGTTCATTGAGTAGGCGAGCTTCATATCGATGGGCTGCTTTGGAAGGTATTAGCGTGTATCAATTTGGCTCTCGTGGCGCAACAGCTGTTGATGATATTGAGGCTGTGATTAAAGAAGTAGTAAAAGTAAAGTAGTAGTTAAACTTGCTATTGTTAGTAATGTTTATTTGATAGATTTAAATTATATAAATAAAAGGGGTGTTTTATGAGTTCATTAGAAGATAAATTATTAGATAGTATCAACAAACCTGAAAAGAGTGTTGATGCAGCTAAAAAACCTGCAGCTAAGAAACCTGCAGCTAAGAAACCTGTAGCTAAGAAACCTGTAGCTAAGAAGCCTGTAGCTAAGAAGCCTGTAGTTAAAAAAACTGTAACCATGTCTCAACGCGTTTGGCCAGACTAATTTAACTTTTATCAAGTCTATTATTTATGTCAGTTCAATTATCAGATTATGAAGGCCTTCTAGAAGAGTTAGGAGAGCAGTCCGGTGAAGTGTTAGAAGCTAACTGGCATGAGGCAACGCGTGTTTTTACTCCGAGAGGTTTGCAATCTTATCTAGAGGCAGCACTTGGATTGAAATCTTTAGGGCGTGGAATTGACTTGGTAATTTCATTTATTGAAAGTGCTCCGATTGTTGCTAAAGAAATCGGAGAGGAGGCTGTTCCAGATTTACATTCTATTGCTATTAAAATGTATTCTAGAACGAGTTCAGAAGTGATAGCCTTGGTTTTTTCTACAGCTCCAATTGCTGCCAATCGACTCGGTGAAATAGATTTGTTTAAATCCTATTTGGGACTATTAAACAATTTGGTTGCTAAGGCGCCACGAGCCATTAGACCTTTCTTAGAAAGTCTTGACGTTTTACTTGGGCAATTAACCCTTGGAGGGTTGAGGCGTTGGACAACTTGGGGCGTGTCAGCCTATCGAAATGATTTTGAAGCGCAAGCTGAATATTTTAGTTTAAAGAGTGAACAAGCTAAGGCGATTTTAAAACAAGAGCAAAGAGGCGTTCTTTTTGTTAATATTCAGCGTCGATTGAATCTGTATCTTAGGTCATTGTGGGGGCGTGATTTTTTTATCCGTCCAACCTCAGGTGATTATGAAACACGTGAGGGTTATCAGCCATATATTGAGCATTATTTCATCCATCTGCCTGATGCATTTGATGATTATAAACCGACAGAAAATGCTAATGAAGATTTAATTGTTTCTGGCATGGATGTGTATCGTGCGAGTTCTGCTCATGCAGCGGCGCATATTGTTTTCTCATCTTATGATGAGAACGGCAGTGAAGAATTAAGTAATCTGCAAAGACTCATGATTGGCGTTATCGAAGATGCACGCGTGGAGCAATTGGCTGTCGAAAAGTTTCCAGGAATGAAGCAATTGTGGATTAAATTGTTGCCCGCGGATGTAAATTTGAATGATGGGCTTCAGCCTATCCTGGATCGTATGGCCAGGGCGCTACTTGATGATTCGTATCAAGATGACCATTTCTTGATCATTGAAGCAAAAAAACAATTCTTTGCAGTTCAAGATCGAATCTCTGATTCAGAGATATCTCGTGAAATAGGCCTTAGTTTATCCCAAATGATTCGCGATTCGGATATCGTTCTTAATTCTAGTAATGATAAATATAGCAATGTGTACCGTGATGATAATCGTTGTTTATGGCAATCACCAGATTATACTGAAGAAGGGCACGAACTCTTACCAGGAGAGGTTAAGCAAGTCCGTAAATACGTGAATTTAATGGAAATGGTCAACGCAGTTGAGGTTCCAAATGCTGGTGATGATGCACAGGAAATTTGGGTACTGAATACAGAGTTTTTCCCTTATGAAGACGAGGGTATTTCTTGGAATGAGATGGAGGGCAAGGAGCCTATTGCTTCCCCTGTTCATTACCATGAGTGGGATTATCAAACGCAGTTAGAAAGGCCTGGCTGGGTAACTTTACTAGAAAAGCGACCTAAATCTGGTGACACTGAGGTTATCGATGAGATTTTAGAGCGTCATAAGCCAATCGTTAGCCGCCTAAAAACTTTAATTGAAGCAGTTCAGCCACAAGGCTTGGTTAGACAAAGAAAAGTTGAAGATGGTGACGAGATAGATCTTAACGAAGCAATTAATGCCATGATTGATATTCGACGTGGCGTTCAACCGGATACACGTATTGGTATTCGTACTACATTACATATAAGAGATCTTTCTGTGATTCTTTTGGTGGATCTTTCTGAGTCAACTAACGACCCTCTGCCAGCAGCTAAATCTGCTTTTTCTACAAAGGTTGATAAGAAAATAAAGTCAGAGACGGATTTAGAAGAAGATGATCAGCCAACTATCTTAGACCTGTCTCGTGAAGCGGCAGCTTTGATGGCAGATGCTATGGATAAAATTGGAGATCCATTTTCAATTCATGGTTTTGACTCAAATGGACGTCATGATGTTGAATATTATCGCTTCAAAGACTTTGATGATGATTACGATGATAAAGCGAAAGCGCATTTGGCTGGCATGACGGGCCAATTATCTACAAGAATGGGTGCGGCGATACGTCACGCAGGCTCTTTATTAAGCGAACGTGGAAGTAGTAAGAAGATATTGTTTCTGTTAACTGATGGCGAGCCAGCAGATAACGATGAAAATGATCCACAATATTTGCGTTTTGATACAAAGCGTGCTGTTGAAGAGCTGGCTAGAGAAGGTGTTAATACTTTTTGTCTTACTCTTGATCCGCATGCCGATGAATACGTTTCAAGAATATTTGGCGCACAGAATTTCTTGGTACTAGATCATGTTGATCGATTGCCAGAAAAGCTCCCAGAGTTGTATTTATCGTTAACAAAATAAATAGTTAGGTAAAAT
>NZ_JAQWSS010000095.1 GCF_029243085.1 Candidatus Thioglobus sp.
AAAAGTGAAATTATACATTATCTCTATTTAAAAACAATCAAAATTTAGTCTTTATTCACCATTTCTTTCAAAGTTTTTCCAGGCTTAAAAAACGGAACGTACTTCTCCCCTACTTGTGTTCTTTCACTGGTTTTAGGATTGATACCTTGGCGTGCTTTTCGATGTTTCTTCATAAAGCCACCAAACCCCCTAATTTCAACACCTTCACCCGATACAATCGATTGAGTAATTTGGTTTATGATTAAATCAACTGCTAACTTTACCTCTGTTTTTTGTAAATCAGAATTTTCTGTTAGTTGTTGTATAAGGTCTGTTTTTTTCATAATTTCCCCATAAAAAAAGGCCGCTTTGTATCACTACTCAGCGGCCTTTTTAAAAACTAAGAGTTACTTATCTTTAGCTTGCTTAAGTAAGTCACCTAATGTTGAGCCAGTTGCCTCTTCAGAAGACTGCTTATTGTAGTCTGCCATAGCTGCTTGCTCTTCAACAGAGTCTTTTGCTTTAATACTAACAGCAACGTTGCGAGATCTTCTATCAACATTCATAATAACAACTTCAATTTCTTCACCAGTTTTTAGTACTGTTGTTGCATCTTCAACACGTTCTTGTGAGATTTCACCAGCCTTTAAGTAGCCAGTAATATCTTCAGCAAGGCCAATTACCGCACCGCGTGGATCAACTTCTAGAATTGTACCTTTAACGATAGCGCCTTTCTTGTTAGCCGAAGCATACTGCATGAAGTCATCTTCAGACAATTGCTTAATACCTAGTGAGATACGCTCTTTTTCAGCATCAATATTTAGAATAACAACTTCTAATTCTTGACCTTTAGAGTAGTTAGCAACCAATTCTTCAGAAGATTGCTTGTCCCAAGAGATGTCAGCTAAATGGATAAGTCCATCAATGCCACCTTGTAAACCAACAAATAAACCAAAGTCAGTAATTGACTTAACGTTTACAATAATCTTGTCACCCTTGTTCTGAGTTGCTTCAAATGCTTCCCATGGATTTTCTAATGCTTGCTTCATTGATAATGAGATACGGTGCTTAGACTCTTGAACATCTAATACTACAACATCAACCTCTTGACCAAGTTTAACAATCTTAGATGGACGTGCATTTGCATTTGTCCAATCCATTTCTGATACGTGAACAAGACCTTCAACACCATCTTCGATGCGAACAAACGCTCCGTAGTCAGTTAGGTTAGATACGGTACCAGTAACCTTCTTGCCAATTGGAAGACGGTCAGAGATGCTATCCCAAGGGCTAGCAGTAAGCTGCTTAAGACCTAGAGAAACACGCATCTTCTCTTTATCGTAGTTAAGCACTTTAACTTTAATCTTATCGCCAATAGTAAGTTTTTCAGATGGGTGATTAACACGCGTCCATGAAATATCTGTAATGTGTAGTAAGCCATCAACACCACCAAGGTCAACGAATGCACCGTAATCAGCAAGATTCTTAACGATACCTTCGATTTCTTTACCTTCTTCAAGTGTTTCAAGTAACGCTTCACGATCAGCAGAGTTAGCTTCTTGCATAACTGCTTTTCTAGAAATAACGATGTTATTTCTAACTTCGTCCATTTTGATAACGATTGCTTCAATTTCTTGGCCGGTAAGGTATGAGAAATCTTTAACAGGACGTACATCAACTAGTGAGCCTGGTAAGAATGCTTTAACAACGCCAATATCAACAGTAAGACCACCTTTAACAGCGCCAGTAACGATACCAGTAACTGTTTCTTTAGAGTTCATTGCTAATTCAAGTGACTGCCACAACTTGATGCGTTTCGCATCAGCATGTGATAATAGTGTATTACCCAGGCCATCGTCGATTGATTTTAGAGCGACTTCTACTACGTCGCCTTCTGCAACCTCTAATTCACCTTTTGGGTTTTTGAATTCGTCTAGAGAGATGAAACCCTCTGATTTTAGTCCAACGTTTACAATCGCTTTTTCACGATTAAGACTAACTACAGTACCCATTAATAAGGCACCTACTTTTACGTTTTGTTGTTCTACACTGTTTTCAAACAGTTCAGCAAATGATTCTGACATATTTTCTTCTTTGATATTGACCGCTAATTTTTAGGCTATTTACGGTGTACGCCTAATGCATATCGGGTTAGTTTATTTATAAAGCTTAACCGCTTAAGCTTTAACCAATTCGCTCACTTGAGCAATTACCTCATCTAATGATAAATTTGTAGTATCAATGATAAGAGCATTCTCAGCAGGTTTTAAGGGAGAGTGTTCACGTGAGCTATCACGTTTATCCCTCGTCTCAACCTCTGCTAAGATTTGCGATATTATACCCTCATGACCTTGTGCTTGCAATTGTTTTAGACGTCTATTGGCACGCTCTTCACTACTAGCCGTTAAGTAAACTTTAAACTTGGCATCTTTGAAAACCACAGTGCCCATATCCCGACCATCAGCCACCAATCCAGGAGAAACAGCAAAATCTTGTTGGCGCTTTAATAAAGCTGCACGAACCACACCGATAGATGCAATTTTAGAAGCCATTTCACCTGTTTGTTCAGTACGCAGTTTTTTAGAAACATCTTGACCATCCAGATAAACACTAACCAACTCACTATCCTCGTGAGTTTTAAATGTTAACTCTAAATTCTGGGCAATTTTTTCTAAAGCGTCCTCATCGGTAATATCGATTGCTCTACTATCAACTGCCAATGCAAAAGCACGATATATAGCACCTGAATCTAATAGATGCCAGTTTTGTTGTTGGGCGATAACGCGTGCAACTGTACCCTTGCCAACACCACTTGGGCCATCGATGGTTAAGACCGGTGCGCTCATTTAACTTCTGGCCTCATGTGCGGAAACAATAAAACATCACGAATAGATGGAGAATCAGTAAAGAGCATGACTAATCGATCAATACCAATTCCTTCACCGGCAGTTGGTGGCATGCCGTATTCAAGTGCACGAATGTAGTCTGCATCATAATGCATGGCCTCATCATCACCCGCATCTTTTTCAGCGACTTGCGCTTTAAAACGCTCAGCTTGGTCTTGAGCATCATTAAGCTCAGAAAAACCATTAGCAATTTCACGGCCACCAATAAATAACTCAAAACGATCAGTGATAAATGGATTGTCGTCATTACGTCTCGCTAAAGGCGATACTTCAGTCGGATATTCAGTAATAAAGGTTGGTTGCATTAATCTTTCTTCAACCGTCGCCTCAAAAATTTCAATTTGTATCTTGCCTAAGCCCCAATTGTCTTTAACTTCAATACCGAGTTTTTTAGCAGTCGCTTTAGCGTTGTCCTCATTCAAATCTTCCGCTTTAAAACTTGGATTGTATTCAAGAATAGAGTCGAATACGCTAATACGGTTAAATGCTTTAGAGAAGTCAAAATCATCACCTTGGTAATGAATGGTTTCACTACCACACACGTCAATTGCAATGCCGCGAAATAACTTTTCAGTTAGGTCCATTAAATCATGGTAAGTCGCATAGGCTTGATAAAACTCAATCATCGTGAACTCTGGATTATGACGCGTTGAAAGACCCTCGTTTCTAAAGTTACGATTGATTTCAAACACCCTGTCCATACCGCCAACTACTAAACGCTTTAAATAAAGTTCTGGTGCAATACGCAAGTACATGCCGATATCCAAAGCATTATGATGTGTTTCAAATGGTTTAGCCGTTGCACCACCTGGAATGGTTTGCAACATTGGAGTTTCCACTTCCATAAAATCAGCATCATTAAAGAAGTTGCGAATATAACTAACAATAGCACTACGACGTTTAAAGGTATTGCGTGCCTGCTCATTAGTAATTAAATCAACATAACGCTGACGATATCGAATTTCTTGATCCGATAAGCCATGGAATTTTTCTGGGAGTGGTCTCAAAGATTTAGTCAGTAGTTTGATGCTATCAATACGCACTGATAACTCACCAACATTGGTTTTAAATAAGGTACCACTACAGCCAACAATATCACCAATATCCCATTTCTTAAATTGCTCATTGTAAAAACCTTCAGGCAACTCATCACGCGTTACAAACACTTGGAGTTTCGCACTTGAATCTTGCAAGGTGGCAAAACTAGCCTTACCCATAACTCGCTTTAGCATCATTCGACCTGCTATCGAAACTTGGATAGATTTTTCTTCTAGCTCTTCTTTAGAAAACTGATCGTAATCATTAATAACATCCAGCGCCAAATGTTCTGGTTTGAAATCATTAATAAACGGATTTCCCGCCTTTCTTAAAGCGTCTAATTTTGATTTTCTTTCAGTGATTAATTTGTTGTCGTCTTGGTTACTCATAAGTTTTTATTGCAGTGTTTTGTGTTCTAATTCTTGTTGTGCGAGGGCTTTTGCTTTAGCTAAATCTTGCTCTGATTGAGTATTGTTACCCATACGCTTAAGCAAAGTGCCACGATTATAATAGGCTTGATAAAAATTTGTATCCAATTCAATGGCTTTATTCAGATCTTGTAAAGCTAATTCATCTTTTGCAATCTTAATATAAGCATTGCCTCGGTTATAAATTGCAGCAATGTAATTTTCATCCAAATCGATGGCTTGAGTGTAAGCGTTAATTGCCTCGGTGCTTTTTTCTAAACGATCGTAGCAATTGCCCAAATTATTAAAGGCGCCACTATCAGTATTATTTAACTCAATTGCTTGTTCAAAATATTTGACAGCTGAACTAAAATTTTCTTTCTCTTGCTCCAAATAAGCCAGGCAGAAATAAGCTTCTGAGCTATTTGGATTAGCTTTAATGGCATTTGACATACTTTCAATGGCCAAATCATCATTACCTTGTAATTGATGCAAATTACCCAAACTAAGGTGTGCGTTAGCTTTTAGTTTGTCATTAATTGCCGGATGGTTGACAAGCTCATTCCATGCTTGAATGGCTAAAGATAACTCGCCATTCTTTTGATGCTCAAAAGCTTTAATCATTAAATCGCTTAATTCTTTTTCTGTACTCATATTAGGGTAATAATCAGTTTTCTGGTATTTTTTCCTGCTCGATGTTCATAGAGATATAGACTTTGAAATTTACTCAAAGCAAGTTTGCCTTGAATGACAGGTATAGATTTTGATTCACCAGTTAGAATTGATCTTAGATGGCCTGACATGTCAAAATCACCCTCCCCACTATGACGATAAGCAGGATCTGCATCTTTAATATTGTTAATAAAATAATCTTCTACATCCAATAATAAATTAGGATCTTCATTGCCGGTGATCATGAGTGATGCAGAAGTATGAGCTACAAACACATGACACAATTGTGCGCTTGCATGGTTAATTAATGCATTAACTTTATTACTGATATCAATAGCACCACGACCATTGGTATCAATCATTAACTCATGTTGACTCACTTAAGTAGATCTTGGGCTTTTTGTGTATCAATAACTTCAGGTTTGGTTGGGGATTTTCTCGCTAAAGCACGAACAAAAAATATCAAACCAAAGGCTAAAAACACAAACGGTGCATACCATAATAAATAAGTATTCTTATTAACAGGCGGCTTAAATACAACAAAGTCACCATAACGATCTGTCATATATCGGCGAATATCATCATCAGTTTTTTTACCAACAATTAGCTCTTGAACCTTCTCGCGCAGATCTTTAGCAAGGCCTGCATTTGAACCGCCAATACTTTGACCTTGACAAACTGGGCAACGAATTTCGTCAATTAAACTGCGGTAACGTTGCTCTTGCTCAACGTTAATAAAACTTTTAGCTTCAATACTTTCTGCAAATGATGGCTGAAATATTAACAATATAATGCACAAGGTAACTCTTTTAAATAGACCGATTGTTTGGGTAAAATTTTGCATACTTAACTTACTAAATCCAAAACTTAGATTTTACACCTGTCAACAGGGATATAAAAACAGACCTATGCCATTAATTACGCTTGATAACATTTCTCTAAGCTTCTCAGATAAGCCCATCTTAAACGAGGTGAGTTCCACCATTCTTAAGGGTGATAAAATCGCGCTCATTGGTCGTAATGGTGAAGGTAAGTCTACTTTTATGCGCATCTTAGCCGGCACTATTGAGCCAGATGATGGCATGCTTAAAATTAAAAACGGCGTCACTATTAGTTATTTAGAGCAAACTCCGCCAGAAGATAACGAAAAAAACCTATTCGATATTGTTGCAGAAGGCTTGGGGGAAATTGGCGATATCTTAACCAAATATCAGCATCTAATAAATTCAGAAAAACTAGATGAGGCTGGAGAATATCAAGAAAAAATTGATCAGCTCGATGGCTGGCAATATCTTCATCAAATCGAAGCAATTCTAAATCGCTTTAATTTAAATGGAGAAACAGTTCTATCAACTTTATCAGGTGGTTGGCGCCGACGCGTTATGCTGGCTCGAGCTTTAATCCAAGAGCCTGACGTCCTTCTACTTGACGAACCAACTAACCATATGGATATCACTGCTATTCTCGATCTCGAGAGACTGCTAAAAGAGTATCACGGTACTTTGGTTATTATTAGTCACGACCGCTCATTTATCGCTGGCATTGTTAACAAGGTATTTGATTTAGACCGTGGCAATTTAAGTGTGTTTGAATGTGGCTATAAAGACTATGTTAAACGTAAAGACAGTCAACTGCATGCAGAAGAAATTGCCAATGCCCGTTTTGATAAAAAACTCGCCCAAGAAGAAACTTGGATAAGACAAGGCATTAAAGCACGCCGAACTCGTAACGAAGGCAGGGTTAGAGCGTTAGAATCAATGCGCAAGTCATTTGTTAATCGACGAGCTAAAAAAGGCAACGTTAAGATTCATGCATTAGAGGATGAAAACAGAGCGTCAAAACTCGTTTTTGAAGTTAAGAAAATATCCTATGATATTGCCGGATTAGAGCTGATCAAAGATTTCTCTATGTTGGTTTTAAAGGGTGAAAAAATTGGCGTTATTGGTGGCAACGGTACAGGAAAATCTACTTTTATTAAATTACTACTAGACGAACTCGAACCTACTAAAGGCTCAATTCGACGCTCAAAAACCATTCAATTGGCCTATTTTGATCAGATGCGTGACAACTTAGACCTTAACATGAAGGCTATGGATTTTGTCTCTGGTGGACGCGAACGGATTGAAATCGGTGGCAAGAGTAAACATATTATTGGTTATTTACGTCAATTTCTATTTACTGGCAAGCAGGCCATGGCTCCGATCAGAATGTTTTCAGGTGGAGAGAAAAATCGCCTAATGTTAGCTAAAATTCTCTCGCAACCAGCCAACTTATTAGTTCTGGATGAGCCAACAAATGATCTTGATGTTGAAACACTAGAATTACTTGAAGAGATGCTAGTAGATTACAATGGCACGTTAATTCTTATCTCTCACGATAGAACATTTTTAAACAATGTAGTTGGCTCTACCGTTGTGCTTGACGGCGACGGTGTTATTAATCAATATGCTGGTGGATATGATGATTATCTAATCCAAAAACAAGACCAAATAGTGGCAGACAAGCCCAAGCAAAAACCTAAAGAAAAAGTTAATAACCCAACGCCACAATCAATTAAAAAGCTTAATTACAAACAGCAACAAGAACTTAAAGCACTCCCAGGAAAAATCGAGAAAACAGAAATTGAAATTGGTGAAATTCAATTACAATTATCAGATCCTGAGTTTTTCCAAACTGACGAGTCGCAAGATGCATTGATTCGATTGGCACGTTTAGAAGCTGATTTAGAGCGTTATTTTGACAAATGGGGAGAGTTAGAATGAAATGCGTACCTTTGATTGTTGATCTAGATCACACTTTAATCAATACCGACCTACTATACGAATCATCAATAGGTGTATTAAAACAACAGCCTTGGTTGGTATTCGCTTATCCATTTTGGTTTTTCCAAGGCAAAGGTTACTTAAAAAGCCAATTAGTCAAACGTTTTGAAATTGACGTAACTCAACTACCCTACTTACAACAAACCATTGATTATATTCATGAGCGCAAAAACCAAGGCTGCGAGATTATCCTAGCTACTGCCTCATATAAAGATTATGCGTTTGCCGTTGCCAAGCATATTGGTCTATTTGACGATGTAATGGCCAGCAATGCTGACTTCAACTTATCTTCTCACAACAAGGCGGATAAACTCATTGAGCGCTTCGGCAAACATGGATTTGATTACATGGGAGATCATATGCGGGACATGCCCGTATGGGAAGCGTCAAATCTTGCTATTTTGGTTAACGTTACCGAAAAAATTATCAAGAGTACAGCGCACTTGGATACACTGCTGATTTCCAAAAAAGACTAACCTTCAAGTACGTATGACAAACTACCTAATAGCAAATATACAACTGAAGTAACTACCAAAGTGGCAGCAATAACACGCGCCATTTTTAAATTCTTACCTAATAATTTATTACCAACAAACCAAACACAGTAACCAACTAAGAAAGCGATAATTAAGAGACGAATTAGAAACATGATGACTACCTTGATGAATTAAGTGTTTCAACTATTTTAGTCGCTAATGCTAGACTAATGCCATTGACTTTTTGAATTTCATGGACTGATGCCTGCTGAATTTCTTGCAAACCACCAAAATAATTAAGTAGCGCACTACGTCTATGCTTACCAATACCATCAATAGATTCTAGTGGCGAAGTTGTGCGTTTTTTACCACGTTTAAGTCGGTGATTTTTAATAGCAAACCGATGTGATTCATCGCGGATATGGTTAATCAACATTAACGCAGGATCGTGTGGCGGTAAATTAATTTTATTCACCTTATCATTTTCAATGGTAATTAGTGTTTCCAAACCTGCTTTACGTTTCTCCCCTTTAGCAACACCAACTAATTGAACCTCTTCAATACCAATAGAATCCATCACCATAATTGCTTGATTAAGCTGACCTAGACCGCCATCGATAAATATAACATCGGGCAATGGCTTATTATCTTTAAGTAATTTAGAATAACGCCTATAAATCACTTGATTCATAGCAGCGTAGTCATCTCCTGGGGTAATATTTTCTATGTCGAACTGACGATATTTACTGGTTTTTGGCACACCTTTTTCAAAAACAACACAAGAGGCTTTAGTGGCCTCACCCATCATATGACTAATATCAAAACATTCCATAGTTTCAGGTAGTTTTTTTAAACTTAAAATACTCTGCAAATGTACTAAAGTTGATTTTTTTCTAAATCGAGCTAGTAAATTCTGATTAAGATTTTCCTTTAACGTTAGGTTTGCTATATCTAAATAATGCCTTTTATCTTTATTTGGGGTGTCAGTAATTTTAGTATTAAGCGCTTGTGCAATAACCTGCTTGTCTTGCAATTTATGGCTTAGTAATAATTGTTTCGGCGTATCTTTACCCAAATAATAAAGCGGAAGAAATGCAGAAATAACCACTTCTATCGCTTGATGATTTGAGTTTTTAGGCAAAATAAACTCTTGACCAACTTGTTTTCCAGCACGAATAAATAACACTTCGACAGCATTCACACCATCTTGTTGAAAACCAGCAATAACATCCAAATCGGCTGTAGAACTAGAGGCGTGTTGCTCTTGGATTTTTCTTAAATCAATTAATTGGTCTCGCAATCTTGCGGCTAATTCGAATTCTTGATTTTCAGATGCAAGCAGCATCTTTGCAGAAATTTCATCCAACGTTTGCTTGCCTTTTCCTGACAAAAACAATGACATCATGCTCACATCTTGTTGGTAGTCATTATCATCAATATGGCCAACACAAGGAGCACTACATAAGCCGATTTGATACTCCAAACACGCTCTCGATCGTGATCGGTAAGTAGCATTGGTGCATTGCCTTACTTTAAAAATTTTCTTTAATAAACTTAGCGAATCTCGCACTACATGTGCGGAAGGATATGGTCCAAAATATTGACAACCGTTTTTCTTATCCCCTCTAAAAAAACTTACCCGAGGGTGCTTATCATTGCTAATCGCAATAAAGGGATAGCTTTTAGAATCTTTAAGCAAGATGTTGTATCTGGGCATATGTTGCTTGATAAGCTCAGCTTCAAGTAACAATGCCTGGGTTTCTGTCGCAGTCACAATAACTTTAAAAGTATCAATGTTTGACACAAGCGCCCGAGTTTTACCACTGTCATGCTGTTTAACAAAATAACTAGAAACACGTTTTTTTAAATTTTTTGCCTTACCAACATATATCACCAAACCCTGCTTATCTAGCATTTGATAAACACCTGAGTTATCCGTTAGATTGTTGAGTTTTTCTTGAATAGACATTAATGAAAAAAGGTAAAATAAAGCTATATTTTTATCTGTTAAAAAACAATGATTAAAGCACTTCTTATTATATTAGCTATCCTGCACATAAACCTAGCATTTGCCCAAACCAATCCTCAGGAGACTCAATCCCTGACACCTATCCCTAAAAAAGAGATTCTTGAAATTCTTGACCCACCGGGTACTGCTGCTCTTAACATTATGTTAGGCGCACTATCTTCTTTTAAAGCACTAAAAAAATCAGAGCAAGATTCTTTAGAAAATACCAAGAGCTTGGTTAGAATGAAAATATTACCATTTATTGACCTGAAAACTAGCGCCAAAATAACCCTAAAAGATCATTGGAATAAACTAGATTTATTGCAAAAGCAATTATTCATTGATTACATTTCTCATTCTCTAATCAAAGATTATGTGGGCATGCTTCATTCATATGAAAAACTGGATCTCGTTGAGATTTCATTACATAAGAAAATTAAGAGAAGAGACAACAAAGCTATTGTAAGGCTGGAAGTAAAGCCGAATGCTGACGCTAAACCAATATTAATCACTCTCAAGATGATTAGAGATAAACGCTGGAAAATTTATGATGTAGTATTTTCAGGCGTTAGTGTCATTAAAAATTATCGTGCACAATTCAATTCTCATATTAAACGCAAAGGCTTAGAGAGTTTGATCAAAAAAACCATTAAAAAACTAAATAAGCAATAATGTACAAACTGGTTGTTAAAGGCGGAATACCGCTAAGCGGCTCTGTCAATATTGCAGGCTCTAAAAATGCCGCTTTACCTATTTTATTCGCCTCAATTCTAGCAGATGGGCCATTAAAGCTTAATAATTCACCACATTTAAGTGATGTCTCCACTACCCTTAGACTGCTCATGGATATGGGTGCAGAGTTTATTCTTGAATCTGACAGTTCATTATTTGTTGACGCTTCCAACCTGACCAAACTTGTTGCCGATTACAATTTAGTTAAAACCATGCGTGCTTCAATTTTAACATTAGGCCCAATGTTAGCTAAATATGGAGAAGCCAAAGTTTCTCTACCAGGTGGTTGTGCTATTGGTACACGGCCCGTTAATTTACATCTTAAAGCTTTAGAAGATTTAGGCGCTCAGATTGAAGTTAAAGGTGGCTATATTTACGCAAGCACTAAAAAACTAATTGGTACTGATATTCATTTTGAACAAGTAACCGTTACTGCGACAGAAAATATTTTGATGGCAGCCACACTTGCCGAGGGCACCACTACGATTCATAACGCAGCGCAGGAACCTGAAATTATCGATCTGGCTAATTGTTTAACTAAAATGGGTGCAAAAATTACTGGTGCTGGCACTTCAATCATTAACATTGAGGGTGTATCTAATCTATCAGGTGTTACGCATACTGTCTGTCCAGATCGTATTGAGGCAGGCACTTATCTCATTGCTGCTGCCATTACTGGCGGACAAGTAACCCTCAAAAAGACCAAACATCAGTCCATGCGTGCTATTATTGAAAAACTGATTGAATCAGGTGCTGATATCAAATATGATGAAAATACGATTACTTTGAATATGAAAGGTAAGCGACCATCACCTGTTAACATTAGAACTAGCGCTTACCCAAATTTCCCCACAGATATGCAAGCACAGTTTTGCGCGTTAAATAGTATTGCAGATGGCCAAGCAACTATTACCGAAACCATTTTTGAAAATCGCTTTATGCACATACCAGAATTGTCTCGTATGGGTGCCAACCTAAGTTTAGAAGGTAACACGGTTATTTCTAAAGGTGTAAAATCGCTAACGGGTGCAAATTTGATGGCAACTGATTTGCGAGCATCTGCATCATTAGTTTTGGCTGGGTTGGCAGCACATGGAACCACTACGATTGAACGTGTTTATCACTTAGATCGTGGCTATGAAACTATTGAAGAAAAATTAAAATTATTAGGCGCCGATATTGAGCGTATACAAGATTAGAGATAAACGAACATGTTAACTATTGCACTATCCAAAGGTAGAATTTTAGAACAAACCCTACCATTACTAAAAAAAGCCGGATTAGAAATTGCCGATGAAGAGCTAAACTCACGCAAACTAATTCTAGATACCAATTTAGAAGAAGTAAAAGTAATTATCATCCGTGCAACCGATGTCCCTGTATTTGTGCAACATGGTGCTGCAGATATGGGTATTGCAGGTAAAGATGTATTACTAGAACACGGAGCTAATAATTTATTTGAAGTGTTAGATCTTGGCATTGCTAAATGCAAGCTAATGGTTGCTGCTAAATCTGCCGATCACTTACAAGAAAACATCTTAAAAGTTGCCACTAAATACGTTAAATCGGCTAAACAATATTTTGAAAAAGAAGGTCAGTCCTGTGAAATTATTAAACTATATGGCGCTATGGAATTAGCACCGGTAGTCGGCTTATCTCATTGTATTGTAGATCTAGTAGACACAGGCAACACACTTAAGGCTAATGGTTTAATCCCGCTAGATCATATTGAAGATATTAGTTCACGATTGGTGATTAATAGCGCTTCATTCAAAACTAAAAATACTCAAATTAAAACTTGGATTAGTGAAATCGAGAACAACCTATGATTGCTAAACTATCCTCCACTCAACCCGATTTCCAAAAAAACCTAGACAAGCTACTAGCTTGGGAAAGTGTTTCAAATACAAATGTAGCCAAAACTGTTGACGATATCATTGCCAATATTCGCGCAAAAGGCGATCAAGCTTTGGTGGATTACACCAATCAATTTGATCGAATGAACACTAACAGCATGTCTGAGTTAACAATTGAAGTAAGCAAGCTTAAAGACGCATTTGATACGCTCGACACCAAGGAGAAAACTGCCTTAAAAACAGCGGCTGATCGAGTGCGTACTTATCACGATAAACAAAAACAAGACACCTGGACCTACACCGAAGATAATGGCACTATGCTCGGACAGAAAATAACTCCGCTTGATCGAGTTGGGTTGTATGTACCAGGTGGCAAAGCCGCTTATCCTTCTTCAGTACTTATGAATGCAATTCCTGCTAAAGTTGCTGGCGTTGAAGAGCTTATCATGGTGGTACCTACGCCTGATGGTGTGACTAATCAATTAGTGTTAGCAGCAGCTTATATTTCTGGTGTGGATACAGTATTTACCGTTGGTGGTGCCCAAGCTGTAGCAGCATTAGCCTATGGAACCGAAACAGTGCCAAAAGTAGACAAGATTGTTGGTCCGGGTAATATTTATGTGGCAACTGCTAAACGTGTCGTTTTTGGACAAGTTGGCATTGATATGATTGCCGGTCCTAGTGAAATTTTAATTATCTGTGATGGCAAAACCAATCCTGACTGGATTGCCATGGATTTATTTTCACAAGCGGAGCATGATGAAGATGCTCAATCAATCTTATTATGCCCTGATGCAGATTTTATTGCACAGGTGGAAGCTAGTATCGCTAAGTTACTACCAACCATGGATCGTAAAGATATTATTGCTACAGCACTTAAAGATAGAGGCGCCTTAATTCAAACTCAAGACATGGATGAAGCAGTTGCAATCTCGAATAAAATTGCCCCGGAACATCTTGAGCTTTCTGTTGAAGACCCGCAAACCATGCTTGACGAAATTAAACACGCAGGCGCTATTTTCATGGGTCGAAACACCTGTGAATCTGTAGGAGATTATTGTGCTGGCCCTAATCATGTCTTGCCAACGTCTGGTACTGCAAGATTCTCTTCTCCATTAGGTGTGTACGATTTCCAAAAGAAATCAAGCTTAATCATGGTGTCTGATGAGGGCGCTAATCTTCTAGGTGAAGTTGCTGCCACATTGGCAGATGGTGAAGGCTTGCAAGCACACGCTCAATCTGCAAGATATAGAATTAATCATTAAACTAATAATCATAGACACAAAAAAGCCGCTATCAACAGCGGCTTTTTTAATGAACTGATATCAGCACTAAAAAGGAAACTTATTACCACCGCCCATTCCAGGAAGCTTCATTTTAGATAGATCAGGCATACCTGAAGGCATTTCACCGCCACCTTGCATGCCGGCCATCTTAGCCATCATTTTTTGCATTTTACCGCCACCCATTTTCTTCATTTGTTTTTGCATCTTTTCAAATTGTTTTAATAGTTTATTAACGTCTTGAGGAGATGTGCCTGAGCCATTAGCGATACGATTCTTTCGAGAGCCTTTTACAAGCTTTATATGTGAACGCTCTTTGGGTGTCATCGAGTTAATAATGGCTACCATGCGTTTTGTATCTACCCCGCCCATCATTTGATTCTTAACACTCTGAGGAATTTGACCCATACCTGGCATTTTATCCATCAAAGCCTCCATGCCACCCATCTGCTCCATTTGTAACAATTGCTCACGCATATCTTCCAAATCAAACTGACCTTTAGCCATTTTCTTAACGGACTTTTCTGCTTTTTTATGGTCAACTTTACGAGAGATTTCTTCCACCAAAGAAAGTACATCACCCATACCAAGTAAGCGCGATACCACACGATCTGGATGGAACGGTTCAAGAGCATCAATCTTTTCACCGACACCTAAAAACTTAATGGGTTTGCCAGTAATATGCCTGACTGATAGCGCAGCACCACCTCGAGCATCACCATCAGTTTTGGTTAAAATAACACCTGTTAAAGGCAAGCTATCTGCAAATGCTTTAGCAGTGTGCGCAGCATCCTGACCCGTCATTGAATCTACAACAAACAAAGTTTCAATTGGATTAACTTTTTTCTGGAGCGCTTGAATCTCGCCCATCATTGCTTCATCTACATGCAGACGACCTGCGGTATCAACTAGCAATACATCATGAAATTTTTGCTGCGCATGTTTTTTAGCATCCGCAACAATTTGCTCTGGTTTTTGCTTAATATCCGATGGAAAAAAGTCAACTTCAACTTGCTTAGCTAAAACTTCTAGTTGTTGAATGGCTGCTGGGCGATAAACATCTGCACTCACCACCAATACTTTTTTATTTTCACGTTCTTTTAAGTAGTGTGCCAATTTGGCAATTGAGGTGGTTTTACCCGCACCTTGTAAACCTGCCACCATAACCACTGCGGGTGGCTGAGTTTTTAGATCAAGCGTTTTATTTTCGCCACCAATAATCTCGGTTAATTCTGTTTCAACCAGTTTAATAAAGGCTTGAGATGGATTTAGCCCTTCTGAAACCTTAAGACCAACAGCTTTCTCTTGAACACGATCCAGAAAAGATTTAATAACTTCTAGTGCTACATCTGCTTCTAACAAGGCGCGGCGCACTTCACGAATAGCTTCCTTTATATTAGATTCAGACAGTTTATTTTTGCCCTGTAGTGCTTTAAAACTATTAGATAGGCGATCGGTTAAATTATCAAACATTATTACTATTATTGAATCAAAGTATCGTATTATAGTACCTTGTATTAATTCAACAAGTTAATTATGTTTTTATCTTATTTTGCAATTTCAGCCTATTTGTTGGCAGCCCTGTTGTTATTGCGTTTTTTCACTAAAAACGAACTTAAACACCCTCATCAGCAAACTACCTCGCTGTTAATTAGTTTTGCAATTATTGCTCATGCACTTACCTTTACAGATTTTTGGATCTCAAGTGGTGTTGTCTTCGGTTTAGCAAATAGCGCTTCTTTTGCTGCATGGCTGATTGCAGTCTTGCTATTTCTTTCCTCTATTTCAAAGCCGGTACACGCGCTTGGCATTCTGATTTACCCTTTGGTAGCTTTTCCATTAATATTTGGTACTTTATTCCCAGATGCTACAGACAAAGTTATTCCACTTAATATCGCATCACATGTTTTTTTATCAATAACTGCCTATGCACTACTGGCCATTGCAGTTTGTCAATCAGTTCTGTTAAGAATTCAAGAACGTCATTTGCATGCTCGCAGTATCAACACTTTTATTAATAAATTACCACCACTTCAAACAATGGAAAGATTGTTGTTTCAAAGTTTAAGAATTGGCTTTTATTTATTAACTCTGTCCTTGGCAACCGGCTTTATTTTTATTGATGATTTCTTTGCTCAGCACTTAATGCATAAAACTGCACTATCAATTGTTGCGTGGGTTATTTTTGCAGCCTTGGTTATCGGGCGCAGAGCATTTGGTTGGCGTGGCAAGCAAGCCATTATCGCCACCCAAATCGGGTTTGGAATTTTAGTGATTGCCTATTATGGCTCTAAATTTGTTATTGAGAGATTGTTAACTTAATCACAATACTAAAAGCTAGATAATTAATTCTAACTTTTAGTCAATATGCAGAACGGCTAAAAACGCCTCTTGTGGAATATCTACCCTACCCACACTACGCATGCGCTTCTTACCCTTTTTTTGCTTATCGAGCAATTTACGCTTACGTGAAACGTCACCACCATAACACTTGGCGGTTACATTTTTTCTAAGTGCCTTAACATTTGCACGCGAGATGATTTTGACACCAATACAAGCTTGGATAGCCACATCAAACATTTGACGCGGGATCAGCTCTTTCATCTTTTCAGCTAGCTCCCTACCCTTGCGTACAGAATCATCACGGTGAATAATTAATGCTAATGCATCTACGGGCTCTTGATTAATCATAATATCAAGACGAATTAAATCCGACTCTTGATAACGATCAAACTGATAGTCCATTGAGGCAAAGCCACGAGAAACTGATTTCAGCCTATCAAAGAAATCTAACACCACTTCATTTAATGGCAACTCATAAACCAGTTTTACTTGTCGACCCATATAGGTTATATTTTTTTGAACGCCACGTTTTTCAACACATAAGCTAATAACATTGCCAACAAACTCATCGGTAACCAAAATATTGGCGGTAATAATTGGCTCTCTAAATTCAGCAATTGCTTGATTTTCAGGCATTTTAGAAGGACTATCCACATGATGGATATCTCCCTTTGTATCAAGAATCTCATATACAACGGTTGGTGCTGTGGTAATTAGATCAAGATCATACTCACGCTCTAAACGCTCTTGAACAATCTCCATGTGCAACAATCCCAAGAAGCCAATACGGAATCCAAACCCCAATGCATCTGAACTTTCAGGCTCATATTGTAGTGCCGCATCATTTAATCTAAGCTTGGCCAAGGCATCACGAAATTTCTCATAATCTTCGCCAGATATTGGAAAAATACCTGCAAATACACGTGGCTGAACTGGTTTAAAGCCTTCCAAAGGCTCGGTAATAGAATTTTTAGCGCCAGTAATTGTATCACCGACAGGGGCGCCATCAATATCCTTAATATTAGCAATTAAAAAACCCACCTCTCCAGCTTTCAAACTATCTGTTTTTTCACGTTTAGGAGTAAACACACCTACTTCGTCTACTAAATGCTCATGGCTATTAGAAAAAATCTTAATTTTAGTTTTAGCCTTAATCTCACCATCAATCACTCGAATCAAAGACACAACGCCGAGGTAATTATCAAACCACGAATCAATAATCAATGCTTTAATTGGTGCCTCTATATCACCTTCTGGTGCAGGGATTTTTTCAACAATTTGCTCAAGAATGTCTTGAATGCCGATACCCGACTTGGCACTTGCATGAACCGCATCCATTGCTTCAATACCAATAACGTCTTCAACCTCTTCAATCACTCGCTCTGGTTCTGCGGCAGGTAGGTCAATCTTATTAAGCACGGTAACCACTTCTAGACCGTGATCTAACGCTGTATAACAATTTGCTACTGTTTGCGCCTCAACGCCTTGTGAGGCATCCACAATTAATAACGCACCTTCGCAGGCTGATAACGAACGCGACACTTCATAGGAAAAATCAACATGGCCCGGTGTATCAATAAAGTTTAGTTGGTAGGTTTCACCATTGTTGGCTTTATAATCTAGCGTCACACTTTGAGATTTAATAGTAATTCCACGCTCTTTTTCAATATCCATCGAATCAAGCACTTGAGACGACATTTCACGATCACTCAAACCACCACAGAATTGAATAAAACGATCCGCAATCGTTGATTTGCCATGATCAATGTGGGCAATAATTGAGAAATTACGAATGTTTTTCATTATGATAAAATAAAATTTTTAAGAATTAAATGATTATACCGTTATGAATAAAGTTCAGCCCATTACCTGCAATGCAACTAGCAATTTATCTATCAGTATTCCTGATACGCAAGGACGCAATATTGTTTTATACTTTTATCCCAAAGACGCAACGCCAGGTTGCACTACCGAAGGACAAGATTTCAGGGACAGTCATCAGGCTTTTGTTGATGCTAATGCGGTTATCTACGGAGTATCAAAAGATGACTTAAAAAAACATGAACGCTTTAAAGCCAAACAAGAATTCCCGTTTGAATTAATTTCTGATGAAGAGGGTGAATTATGTGAAGCATTTGGCGTTTGGCAGTTAAAGAAATTTATGGGTAGAGAATATATGGGAATTGTTCGCTCCACTTTTATTATAAGTCCGGAGGGTGATATCCTTAAATCATGGGATAAAGTTAGAGTTAAAGGTCATGTCGATGAGGTGTTAGAAGTAGCTCAATCTCTATGATAAAATAAACTTCTTAACAGGTCTAAAATAAGCACTCATGAAAAAAGTTCAACCAATTAACTGCAACGCAACTAGTAATCTAACTGTCAGCATTCCTGACACGCAAGAACGCAATATTGTTCTGTACTTCTACCCTAAAGATGCAACCCCTGGCTGCACTATAGAAGGGCAAGATTTCAGAGACAATTACCAAGCCTTTGTTGATGCTAATACCGTTATATATGGTGTTTCAAAAGACAGTATAACAAGCCATGAAAAATTTAAAGATAAACAAAATTTTCCATTTGAGTTGATTGCTGATGAAGCAGGCGAGCTGTGCGAAGCATTTGGTGTTTGGCAGTTAAAGTCTAAAAATGGTGAAGAAAAAATGGGTATTGTACGCTCAACTTTTATCATTAGCCCTGCTGGCGACATCTTAAAGTCTTGGGATCAAGTTGCAGTTGGCGGCCATGTAAATGAAGTACTGGAAATTGTGAAATCCCTATGAGTAATGTAGATTTCGAAGAGGTTGATAAATTTGCTGCTTTAGCATCTCGTTGGTGGGATAAAAACTCTGAATTTAAACCACTTCATGATATTAACCCTCTACGCTTAAATTATATAAAAGAACGTTGTAACAACTCACTAGCCAACAAAAATATTCTTGATGTTGGCTGTGGTGGTGGCATCCTAAGTGAAGCAATGGCAGCTGAAGGTGCAAATGTAACTGGTATTGATATGGCTGAAGCAGGGCTTGAGGTTGCCAAATTACATTTACTTGAATCTGGCCATCAAGTGGATTACCAAATGATTCCAGTTGAAGAGTTGGCTAAAACTCATGCAGGGAAATTTGATGTGGTTACTTGTTTAGAGATGCTTGAACATGTACCTGATCCCAGCTCAATTATTAAAGCCTGCGCAACCCTGGTTAAACCAGGTGGCCAAGTTTTTTTATCAACCATTAATCGCAATACAAAATCCTATTTGTTTGCGATTGTTGGTGCAGAATACATTTTAAAACTCCTGCCCCAAGGTACCCATGACTGGGATAAATTCATTCAACCAAGTGAAATGGATGAATGGTCAAGACACTCTGGGCTTGCACTTAAAGGCATGATTGGCATGACTTACAATCCTTTTACCAAAGTATATAAACTTGAAGATGATGTGAGCGTCAACTATCTTTGCCACTATTCTAAATAAAAAAATCTCGCATTTTTATAAAAAATCAGTAAACTTTAACCAAGTGTTTTAAATGTTTACTGATTTATGATGAAAATATTAAGCCCAATCTTACTTTTAATAAGTATTAATACACATGCACTTTCACCAAATGAAATGCTTGTGGTTATTGGTGCGGTTAAATATTACAATGAAAATTGTGGTGGTTTAACACGCCATGGAATGAAAAAAATGAACGACTCGCTTGAGCATTTTGACATGGATAAAACACCAGTTGCCATCTTAGAAAAAAGCTCTATGGCAGTTTCAGGTTTTCAAACAGCCAAAAAATTTGGCTGCCTAGGAACTAGACAACAAGCTAACAAGGCTGGTTATGGAAAATATATCAATTAAAAAGTAGTGTTATAGTTATTTGACTCAACACGCTCTTCGGCTCCAAGCTCCAGAACAACAAACGCAACAGCATTAAACTTTTCATCAGACAAGCTTAAATGGGCGTGCTTAATATTTTTACCTAACAAATATAAGCGTAATTTTTCGCTTGGAATAAAATACGGCTTGCCGCTATCGTTATTACGAATGGTTAAATCTTGAAAGCTGACAATTTTACCAATGCCGGTACCAAGCGCTTTAGCAAAAGCCTCCTTAGCAGCAAATCGTTTGGCACAATAAGAGGCGCTATCACCTTTATTGGCAAATAATGATTGCTCATGATCCGACAATACTCGCCTAACAAAACCATCTTTATTTTTACTTAAGATGTGTTCAACACGCTCAATATTGATGATATCCGTGCCTACGCCATAAATCATACTCTAACTTTAAGCATTAACGCTTTCATTTCACGAGTAGCTTGCTC
>NZ_JAQWSS010000112.1 GCF_029243085.1 Candidatus Thioglobus sp.
AAACCTTCCAGCTCAAAAGCAGAGGCTCTTAAAAACATGCCGCCATCGATAAATTCGATAATAACATTTTGACGCTTAAAAAATTCCGCTTCTTCTGGATCGTACTCAATGGGGGATTCGACCACAAGTTTAGGCTTAACAGCAGTCACTGTTAGGGTTAATACGATGAAAATTAGTACACCAATCAAGGCGATTAACACACTTACAAATGCGAAAAATGAAGGGGCTGCCTTATTGCCGCCGCGCCTAGCCATAGGTATTAATTAAAGATTGGCATTTTGGCCACCCTTCAAGGCGCCAACCTTAACCGGTAAGTTTTGTAGAACTTGATTCTTAATGTAATCTTCAATGCGATCTAGAGAGGCGCCATCAGCCCTTTCAACAATTGTCATTGCGATCATAATAATAATTACTGCAACTAGTGCTACCAAGGTTGTATCGAATGCGAAAGCGAGCTCAGAGGTTACTTTACCTAGTGCTGTGGTAATTTGCGACACATCTTCAACATCACCACCTAGTACCTTGGCGAGTCCACCAACTGATTTACTTACACCCTGTACCGTACCAACGAAACCTAATAGCGGCGTTGCCCAAACAATCACTCGGAGAATGGTATAGCCAGCATCCATTTGGTTGTACGCTAATTCCGAATAAACCGTTAATTGGTCTTCTGCTTCACGTACTGAACGTGTATGCTTAAATCTTGCCAAGGCGCCAACCACACGCTGCGCAACGTTCTTATCGTTAATTTGTCGAGCTTTATTCCTAATCATGAGCATAGCTTCATCAATCTCTTGATCAGTATCTAGAGGCGTTGTGTGGGTTAAATAAGTTTCTTTCAATGCTCGCTCACTGGCCATAACTAACGCCAATCTTTGGCCTAACATTACAAATGCAATAACGCCGAAAGCAATAACCGCAAATGGCACCCAACCCACAGCCAATAGACGATAAATTTCTGTTGTTTGATCGGTGTACTCAAGGAATGGTACGTAAAAAGCCGTATAAATTAACAGAGAGAGAAAAACCAGAATCAGTAAATCCTTAGTGCCATTGGGAGCTGGATTCATTTCTACATTGAGTTTTTGCTCAGTAGACATGCCGGGAGCAGTTGAACCAAGCTTGATAGGATTTTGCACGACCACTTCATGGCCACAATGTGCACAAACCGTATAATAGCCGACAGAACTATCTTCTGCTTGCATACGGCCATTACATAATGAGCAACTAAATTCAATCATGATTAATAAATGTATACCAAAAATACAGCTAATTTTAAACAATTAATCAAGCTCAGTGGCTATTTCACAATATAATTACAATATTATTTTCACAAAATTTTAACATGTCAAAATTTAAACTTTCATCTCTAACTTCTAAACAAGGACTTATAGTTGGCTCTGTTATGGGTGTTGTTGCATCATTGGCTGGCTCTTATTTTCTAATACCGATTTTTGAAAAGAGTGAAGAAAATGCTATTGAGATTGTAAAAGTTAACGAGAATTTAGTAAAAACGGAAGATAATCTAGCTGATACTACCAACGAATTAAAAGAAACTCAGGATGATCTTAGCATCTCAAATAAAAAAGTAGCATCACTGTCTAATGTTGAATCAGAACTGCGCGGTGCACAACAACAAATTTCTGAACTAGAAGATGCATCACAAAAGGATGGCGCCTCTATTGGTGAGTTGCAGGAGCAGGTTGAATCTCAAGATGAGAGTATTCAATCTCTAACTGATAAAACAGCGCAGCTCAATCAAGTTATTAAAGAGAAAAAATTGGCCATTAAGCAGCGATCTCAATGGATTAAAGATTTAAAAAAACATGATGATACTGTGATTAAAAACGCGACTAATTTGGTGGAAAATTTCATGAAAATATCAGACAGCGAAGATAAAGATATGAATTCTTTTGCCAGAGAAAAGCTACTCATGGATACATTAACATTGGTTAACACCCTGGAAAGTCGCTTAAACAAGCGAAGAATCTATCTAAAAGAATTAAGCGAAAAATTAAAACAGAAATAATTATTATAGGAAGTTATAAATAATCATGATCAGAAACCTTTTAAAAGCGAAAAAAGCCATTTTAATTGTTGGCACGACCACACTATTATCAGGCTGCATCTCTCTTCCAGAAAGCTTGTCTCTTCCAGAGAGTCTGTCTTTTTCAGAAAGCTCACCTCTACCAGAGGTTAGTGTGAGCTCTTCGCCAAGCCCTGCTCCAGCGTCAAATATTAAATCAACTGAATACTGGAGTGTTTTGGCTGAAAAAATCAGTGGTGAGATTGCAGATGCAGTCAGCAGTAAAGCTGTTTATGTTGAGCCTATAGAGGCTAATGCTGAAACGCCATTTAATACCGCTTTTCGTAATTTACTAATTACTAATCTACATAAAAATAGAGTGAAGATTTACAATTCACAGGATGCTAAAAGCCAAAAGCCCATTAATTTAAGTGTTAGAAAAATGCTATCTGCTAAGCTTAATCCAGAAGAATTTAAAATGTTAAGTGAGCCAGAAAAGCCTGCTGTATTAAGCATTAATACACAGATTGTGGAGTCAAACACGCTAATGGAAATACGGGTTACAACAACCGTTTATAAAAATGACAAACTTATGCACACAACATCAAATAGTTACAATACACCTATGTCAAACATAGATTACTATAAAAACTATGGCAAAACTCTTAACGTGGTATCAAAATGAAACTTTTAAAACTTATATTTTCAATTGCTTTAATAACAACCCTTGCTGGCTGTCAAGACTCAGTTGTAAAAACTGAAACAGCAGAGCCAAATCTTCTTGACACAAGCCATGAAGTTGTTGATCGTTTAACGGCTATTGCCAAGCAAAATTCAGCCTTCACTGGGGTTGAGCTTAGCGCCAAGAGTCCACTCATCATTGCAAGTTTTGTTGATGTTAACCAAATGGAGCAATCGTCAGCGTTTGGACGTATCATTGCTGAGCAATTTGCCTCACGACTTATCCAAAAAGGTTATTATGTTGTTGAGCTAAAATTAAGAAAAAATATCTTTATTAAAGAAAAAGCGGGCGAGTTTTTACTCTCTAGAAAAATTAAAGAAATCACTGCAAATCACAATGCCCAAGGCATTGTTGTTGGTACTTATGCGGTAGCAGCAAACAATATTTACCTAACAGCAAAAATTGTAGATCCTAAGACGAATCGAATTTTATCTTCTTATGACTTTAGATTGCCAATGGGTGAAGATTCAAGAGAATTACTTTCAGCTTGGTAATTCTATTTAAGGCTCGTTAAGAGCCTTAAATATAGGGTATACCTTAATAGGTGTATTTATATGGCAACTTAGAGTACAATTATCTAAAATTTATTTAATTAGTAATAAATATGATCAAACTTGTTGCATTAATTTTGGCACTACAGTTACCATTGTCAGCAATCGCAGATAACAAAGATGGTAAGCTTCTCACCATTGGATTTGGCGCAGGAAAAGCACCTTTTACCATGTTTGACAAGCAAATGATTCGAGCAGAGGGGCATGAAAAACACTACGGAATAGAATATAGTATTGTTAGACAAGCAATGCTGTTAATGCATCACAACATTAAACCGAAATCAATACCGCCAAGAGAATTAAAGAAAAGTATTAAAAAATTTCGTAATATTGATGCGGTATCGGGGGTTAGTAGATCATTTAAGGATAAACTCTATTATTCACGACCAATCTTAGAAAATACCTATGTTGCTGTGAGTAGATCCAGCCTTGGATCTAAGATCAATTCAGTGAGTAACCTATCCTCTTTTAGAGTAAGCGCACGCACTGGCTCATATGCCACAATTAGAGACGGATACGCAAAACTCTACCACCCAAAAAAGGGAACTCATACTAATAGATATAAAGAATATGATAGCAACCTAAATCAGCATGCTGATTTCTGGAAAGCAGGATCAGAAGTGGTTATGATCACCACTAAAGAAAGTTTTAACCATTATCGTGCACTGTTAGAAGGCAAATATGACACCAGTGTTGATATTGATGTAGCGGAGATATTTCCAACTAAAATTAGACTGTATGTTGCATTTAAAGATAGAAAGCTGAAAAATGAATTTAACAGTGCCCTAGAGGATTTAAAGTTTGAAGGTGTTTACAGTAGAATCTTCACACACTATGATCCAGAATTAAGTCCAGACTTTCGTAGACCAAATGACGCAGAAATATCTCGTCAACTAGAGCAGGACTAGCGATATTATTAATTAGAAAACTATCTATCTAACGAACCCACCATCTACCAATACCAAACCACCCAATCCAAGAGGCTATAAACAAGCCAAATGAGACATCTTGAATCCATGGAACAATCGGATATTGCTTAACCACCAAGGCAATTAAGAACAAAGCCAAAACCATAAATCCAGTTTTACATTTAATTCGATCCTGGCGTAGCTCATGCCTCATACAATGCAAAATTACATCGATAAAATTCTTAAATGGATAGATTATTAAGAAGATAATTAAAGGCGTTAAAACCACTGATATGGCGATAGAGAACCAACCATCTACATCAGCTTCAACAAAACCTAAATAAGCGCCTATATCCATCCCTGCTAAGGTTGAAATAACATAATCCCCGGGAAAGCTTGCCCAATCGAGTAATGTGTGCATTAACACATCATTTGATTGTGTATCTATTGGTGTTATTGTCTCTGTGGTTGCCATGGTTATCCAGCCTTATTTGTAAAACATAACGTCTATTATTTAGACGAAAAAAAAAGGACTCAATCTCTTGAATCCCTTTAATAATATGGTGGGGCGTGA
>NZ_JAQWSS010000115.1 GCF_029243085.1 Candidatus Thioglobus sp.
CGCTTATTGGCCTCAACAGTTGAATACATGCATAGTCTAGAATTGCTTTCTATATTGTCAATACCATAAGCTTGAGAAAATTTTTTCGCAACATACAAATCTTCCATAAGCATTTGTCCAGATAAATATAAAGCAATCTGAGTTTTTTCAACTAATTGAAAATTTTTTACAATTTTATCAATAGTTTTATTCCAAGAGCCAATTGAAGGCTCCAACAATCTATCATTGTCTGTACCAACGGTTTCTAGCAAAGTTTGACCTTTGATACACAGCATGCCCTGGTTAACTGGAGAATCTTTATCGCCAATTAATTTCAATAAAGAGCCGCTGCGGCTAATTTCAATCCCGCACCCAACACCGCAATATGGACAAGTCGTTTTAAAGCTCATTTAAACAATTAGTAGTAGTAGTAAAATAAAATTAATGATAAACAATAAGGCGATATACAATCGATACCTATTTAAGTGTGACGATGGCTCTATACTCTTTGCAATCTTTAAAAAATTTGAATTCGGATGTTCCAAATCATACAAAAATTCACTTAAAACCTCATAACGTAAATTTTTATCTAAATGGCAAGCTTTTCGAATAGCGCCATCAATCCAAAGTGGTAAATTTGGATTATACCCAATTGCCGAATCATAAGTTAATTTAGATAATTTCTTGGTGTTTATATTCTTATCTAATTTATCTTGATATGGCAGAACCGAAGTAAACATTTCATAAACAATTGCACCTAAACTAAATTGATCTGAAGCTTGAGAAACTCGCTCTTCTAAAATAACTTCTGGTGCAGTATAGCCCTGTGTACCTTGATTTCCAAGTAATACTATCGGGTTGTTTAATTCTGCAACGCCAGCTATACGTGTCGAACCAAAATCAATTAATTTGATTTGCCCCATTTTATCAATCATAATGTTTTCTGGTTTTAGATCACAATGTAGCATTTCTTGTCGATGAAACGCTCTTAAACCCTTAATGATCTGCTTAACAAAACTAACAACGGTTTTAGGATCGGGCTGCTTGTTTTCATCCATCCATTGTCGTAATGTCTGACCTTCAATATATTCCATCGCATATGCTAAAAATACTGGTTTTTCATTATTAGTATAAATTTTAACCACATGAGGACTTTGCACTCTTTGTCCAGCCCATTGTTCATACATAAAATGCTTAAGATATTGCGGATCATCTTCGAAATTAACTGATGGCGTCTTTAATGCAACTTTTAGACCTGATTCTATATCCTTTGCTAGATACAATTGCATCTTGGAGCTTGAAGAATGTAAAGAGCTAATTTCAAAACCGTTAAGCTTCATTCCTTTAGTTAAATCTGGTGGCACAGGTCGTTGTGTTAGCTCATCAAACTCCTCGTCCATTTTTTTTTCGGGTAATTCTTTAATGTTTACAATTGCAGCTGTAATATTATCTAAACTGCCTGAATTCAATGCCCGATTCACCAGGTCTTTCGAATTTGAATCGTGATTCATAAGGATTTCCAACAGTGCATTATCTAAATAATCATGCACACCATCAGTTGTCATTAGTAGCTTATCACCCACTTTAACATCTAGGGTTTGATAATCAACATTTACCTTTAAGTCAAACCCCATCGCACGTGACAAATAAGCTTTTTCTTTATTGATGTTGATAACGTGATCTTTTGTTAATTGGGTTAGCACACCCGTACGATAACGATATACTCGTGAGTCTCCTACATGAAAAATATGAGCAGTATTAGATTTAACAATTACTGTACTCAAAGTCGATAACATTGAAGAAACTTCGTTGTCACGCATTGATTGGGAAAACAACCAATTGTTTAATGCTGAGATAACTTTGGTCGCTGAATGCTCTACACTCCAAGAGTCAGGAGTTGAATAATAATCGCTTAAGAAACTATTCACACAACAGCTACTCGCCTCTGAGGCTCTTTCACAAGCACTAACACCATCAGAAATTACAGCAGAGACTCCTTTATATTCAATCGCTTGCTGATCAGGAATATGATATGCGCAAGCATCTTGATTTTCAGACTTTACACCAGGAATTGAATGCAAATCAACATTGATTTTAAGCTTCTTCATCTCTAATTAATTTACTTTAATAATCTCAACTGTACCGTCATCCAATATTTCAGTCATTTGACCCTTAGGCTCATCCAAAAACAATACGATTAGCGATAAGACAATTAAAGCCATAATCCCAATTAACATAAAGAAATCATCATATTCTACCAAAGAATTTACCGTTAGAAACATTACTGAACCAGCGGCGCCAAACGCTCCAACCATACCAGCAATTTGTCCTGTCAAACGTCGTTGTATTAATGGAACCATGGCAAAAATTGCACCTGATCCTGCTTGTGAAAAGATTCCACCTAAAATTGTTAGACCAACAACCCACCCAATATGCCAGGTATCTTTATCAATATTTCCCAGCGCTATAAAACTAATCGAAAGTCCAAAAAAAGCAATCACTAAAGAAAGTTTTCTGCCAATTCTGTCACTAATCCAACCGCCGCCTGGTCGTGCTACTAAATTAATAAATGGATATGCGCCTGCTAGTAATGCAGCAGTAACTTTTGGCAGGTCAAACCAGTCAACATAAAACATCGCCAGAATAGAGACCACGGCTAACTCAGTGCCAAAAGTAACAAAATAAGCCCAATCTAGAATGACAACTTGTTTGAAATTGTACCGACTTTGCTTTGGTATTGTATTTTTAACTATCTCTGAATTTACTTGCCAGATTTTAACTAGTTGAGCCATGAATACTAACATTAAGATTGTATAAACTATCCAGGCTGTTTCTAGTGAAATCATGTTGGCCATAGCAGGGGATAATTTCCATGTTAACAATGCCAAGGCTAAATAAAGAGGTATATTCATCAGAATGTACATAACCAAGTCTCTTAAACTAGAAACTTCCATAGCGCCCGACTTTTTCGGTTTAAAGTAAGTTGACCCTTTTGGCGTATTAGTCACATTAAAATAATAGAATACGCCATAGATTATTGCAGCAACACTTGCGATTGTGATGGCAAATCTCCATCCATCTATATCTCCAAAGCTTGCGGCAACAAATGGCAAAGTGAACATTGCACCCGCTGAACCAAAATTACCCCATCCGCCATATATACCTTGCGCCGTACCAGTTTGCTTTGCCGGAAACCATTCGGAAATCATACGAATACCGACAACAAAACCAGCGCCAATAAATCCTGAAAAGAATCTCATTAACGCTAGCTTATCATAATCCTGCATCCAGCTAAAAGATATAGAGATAAGGCCACCTAATATCAAAATCGATGAAAACATGATTTTAGGCCCTAATTTATCAACAAGCATTCCTACTACAACTCTTGCAGGAATTGTTAATGCAACATTTAATATTAAAAGAACTTTTGCCTGTTGATCGCTTAACTCTAAAGCTTCTTGGATAAATGGCATCATTGGTCCTATGCCCAACCAAACCACAAAAGTCATAAAAAATGCAAACCATGTCAGATGAAGAATTTTATATTTACCTCTAAATGATAGTATGTTTAATTTATCTTTCATTGTTACTGCCTAGACTAAGCCGACTTATCACTTCTGTGATCTACTGTCACCCACGGATTTTTAATCGTCTTAGGTAATTGATCTGCCCATTTTTTGATTTTATCCGGTGTGTCTAATTTTGATTGGATGTATTCCAAGCCAACACGCTCTTCAAAATGCATTACGCGCTCAAGGTAATTTGCTTCAACACGATACAACTGCACAAAAGCCTTTAAATACTCAACTACATCGGTTTCTGACTCGAAGAATCGGTCCTTCAAACACGCCTTTGTACGAATACCACAAGCACCTGCCACATGAATTTCATAGCCTTTTTCTGTACAAATAACGCCAAAATCTTTAATGGTTGCTTCGGCACAATTACGAGGACAGCCACTCACACCCATCTTAAATTTATGTGGCATAAAGTGCGACCAAACCGCATCTTCCATCTTCACCGATAAACCCATAGAATCCTGTGTACCCATCATACAATGCTCGGTACCCACACAAGATTTACAAGTTCTCGTCGCCTTTCCGTATGCGTAACCAGATTCCATTCCTGCATCAGCAATCTCTTCCCACATATCGTTCAAATTCTCTTTTGGAATGCCTAATAAATCAATACGTTGTCCACCCGTCACTTTTACCGTCGGCACTTCATACTTAACTGCAATTTCAGCTAATGACTTAAGCTCTGCAGGGGTTGTTAAACCACCCTGCATTTGCGGCACAATTGAATAAGTACCATCACGTTGCTTGTTTGCATGCATCATTTCGTTATGCGGTCGCTCTACATCATTATGCTCATACTCATCATTAAATTGTGAAGATAAATAGTAGTTAATTGCCGCACCACAAGCTTCACAAGAGCCATTAAAACCCATTTCAGAACGAACTTCATCGATGGTTTTTACACAGTCTAACGCCCTGATATATTCACGTACCTCCTCTGTTGAATACTTGCTACAATCGCATAGTGTCTCTTTAGCAACTAATTCTGCACCTGAAACAAAGCTAAATATTTGCTTTGCCACTGATCCACACCCGCCACAACCTGTTGCACAACCTGTCTCTTCTTGCATTGCTTCGAAAGTATCACAGCCGCCTGAAACTGCACTAACAATGTCACCCTTGGTAACGCCCATGCAGCCACAAACCTGTTCATCGTCTGCCATTTTTTCGACGCCTGAAGCTCCTGCACTTGCCTCATCAATACCAATATCACCAAACAGTAAAGTTTTTCGCATATCGGTGATATCTGTTTCATTTTTAATTAAATCAAAATAAAACAACCCATCAGTCGAATCACCGAATAAAACAGCGCCCACTAATTTATTATCTCTAATTGATAGACGTTTCCTAGTGTTAAGAGCATGATCCTTAGAACACATGACCTCATCATCTGGATTGTCAAATTCTCCCGCTGAAAAAACATCAACGCCTGATATTTTTAACTTAGTAGATAAATCTGATCCAGTGTACATATGATGATTTACCTCGCACACTTGCTCTGCGCAAACACGCGCCTGCTCAAATAATGGCGCAACCAAACCATAAGTTGTGCCACGATGCCTAATGCATTCACCCACTGAATAAATAGTAGGATCAGAAGTCATCATCGTGTCAGTCACCACAATTCCTCGATCAGCATGCAAGCCAATTTCATGAGCTAAGGCATCATTTGGAATAATGCCAACAGACATAACCACCATGTCGGCTGCCATAGTACTTCCATCCTCAAATTCAAGCGACTCAACTTTATTACTACCAACAATTTTGGTAGTAATTGCATCCAGTTTGAATTTAATATCCTTTTGCTCTAGCACTTTTTGCAGTAATCCGCCAGATGATGAATCTAGCTGCATATTCATAATTGAACTCATATTGCCAATAACAGTAACATCAAACCCAAGTTCATTTAAGCCGTTTGCTGCTTCAAGGCCTAATAATCCAGTGCCAATCACGGCAACCTTCTTACCTTTGCCAGCTTCTGATTTCATATATTCAACATCATAAATATCTCTGAACGAAACCACACCCTCCAATTCGTTACCCGGCAGTGGCAAAATAAACGGAGTTGAGCCTGTGCACAATACAAGTCGATCATAATTCAATGATCCGACATTACCCTTGTCATCCGTTAAAGTCACATTTTTACCTTTACGATCAACCGTATTTACAATATGACCAGGCTTGAATACAATATTATTCTGTGCAAAATATTTGTGATCATGAGTTTGTATTTCTTCAAAAGTTTTCTCACCTGCTAAAACTGGCGATAGCATAATTCTATTGTAAGGAAGTACAGCCTCCTCTCCTACAACTGTAATGTGATACTTTAATGGATCAATCTTTAAAACCTCGTCCACCACCTTCATTGCACTCATTCCAGATCCAACTATTACCAAATTTTTCATTTTTTCTACCTTTGTTATTCGAGACTAGAGTTATTCTTAGCCAAAAAAAAGCCAGACATTAGGCAAGCAATTCAATGCATGCCCAATGTCTGGCTTCAATACCTTGTATGGCCTATCCATCTTTGAATTGGCCAAAAAAAAATGTTTACTTATTTTTTCTATTTAAGAAAGAACAAGTAAACATCTGTGTCTGTTGTTAACCATCGTTGGATAACTATAAATTTATTATATACTAGATAAAGTATGCAATATCAATTTATCCTAATATTTTGGTAAAATTTAAATATGGATAAAATTGTCATTCAAGAACAGGATTTTGACTTAACCACTGAGGTTGGTTTAGCTCGTAACAATATTAACAATATTGGTGCCGTGGTCAGTTTTGTAGGGACGGTTCGTGACTTAGACGAAGAGTCTATCACTAAAATGACACTTGAGTACTATCCAGAAATGACTGAAAAAACCCTGATCTCAATTGCTAATCAAGCTCACGATCGTTGGAAGTTAGGAAATATAACCATCATTCATCGTGTTGGTGAACTTAAAGTTAATGATCAAATTGTATTAGTGATTACCACTAGTAAGCATAGAAAATCAGCCTTCGAATCCTGTGAATTTATCATGGATTATCTTAAAACTCAAGCGCCTTTTTGGAAAAAAGAACATACTCAAAATTCTAGTCAATGGGTTCAGTCTAAAACAATAGACAAAGATCAAAGTAGCAGTTGGGATTAAACTCTCTTGAAATCTTGAGGACTATTTAAATTAACAAATGCCTGTGGTTGATCCGAGCAGTCCACTCTTTGAAAGTTATTCTGTTCAATCCATAGTCCCAATTTTCGCTCACCAGAATCCAAAAATTCCAATAAATCGTACTTTAGATTGGTTTTTATTAGCATGAAAGTTGGGTGTATGCGTGTGCCATCATCAGCCACGCAGATGTCTGCATCCTTATCTGACATACACTGAATTAATCTATCGATAACTACTTCATTAATTAATGGACTATCACACGGCAGTACTAGCAAGTACGGTGTACTTGCCACTGATATTGCTTTAGAAATACCTGCTAATGGCCCTTGAAAATCAATCAAATCATCTTTAATAACCTCGCCATATTGTTTGTATTTTTCAATATTACGGTTGGCGCTAATCAATAATCGACCTGCCTTGACATTAACAATATTGACCGCATACTCAATTAATGGTTTATCGTTTAACAAGATCAAGCCCTTGTCGTTACCTTGCATTCGGCTCGATCGACCTCCTGAAAGAATAACGGTAGTAATGTTGTTTTTAACAATCATAAGTCTTGAATGCTTATCATTTATTGTTGACAGTCATATATGTTTATATTAGTGTTCTATGATACAATTAAATCAGTTAGTGTAAATTACAATTATCATGAACAAACAGAAAATTGATTGCGGTTGCGATCAAGTACAACAGCCTTTATTAGCAATGGATAAAGCATTAAATATTTTACTAGATGCTGCAACAATCAATACTAACACGCATTGTACTTCACTTGACGATTCTCTATATCAGGTACTAGCAGAGGATATTTGTTCAACGATCAATGTTCCCGATTTTGACAACTCTGCCATGGATGGTTATGCCATTAATCTTAAAAAAGATCAAATCAATACACCAGGCATATTAGAGTTTCAAGTTACTGACCGAATTCCTGCAGGCAATATCGGCAATGAATTAAAGCCAGGTCATGCAGCTAGAATTTTTACAGGCGCTCCTGTACCTAAGGGCGCTAACACTGTTGTCATGCAAGAAGAATGCGAACCCTCTAAAGAGGGCAATAGTATCGAAACCTGGCGTCCATTATCACTAAATGAAAATATTCGACCATTGGGCAATGATATTCAAATAGGCGATGTAATTTTACCTGCTGGGTTACAACTCAAGCCACAAGACATTGGTCTGGCAGCTTCAGTTGGTGTGGCCAAACTAAAAGTTATTAAAAAGTTAAGGGTTGGTGTTTTTTTTACTGGAAACGAATTGGTTGAGCCTGGCAATATATTAAAGAATGGACAAATTTTTAATTCTAATAGATACGCACTTGTCCCTCTACTTAAACAACTAAATTGTGAAGTGATAAATCTTGGAAATATTCAAGATGATTTAAACTCAACTTGCAAAGCCTTGGAAACTCTAGCAATTGATTGCAACTTAATTATGACTACTGGCGGTGTATCAGTTGGCGAAGAAGATCATGTTAAATCTGCACTAGAAAAGTTGGGTAAACTCTCTCTATGGCGTATTAAAATGAAGCCGGGAAAGCCTCTAGCTTTTGGCCATATTGGTAAGGCAGCTTTTATTGGATTACCTGGAAATCCGGTATCAGCCATAGTGACATTCTGTCTATTTGCACGACCTTATATCAAAAAAATGCAAGGCATTAGCAATTATAAAAATCAACCCGTTCAGGTGCAATGTAATTTTGATTGGCGTAGACCAAGACCACGCCGGGAGTTCGTCAGAGTAAAATTAGACCATTCAACAATTCCTGCTTCAGCCAACCTTTATCCAAAACAAGGTTCAGATGTTTTAAGTTCTATAGTTTGGGCTGATGGCTTAATAGAAATACCAGAAAACAGCACCTTCTCTCAGGGAGAGGTGCTAAATTATTATTCATTAACTGAGCTGACTCAATGAGCAAACTAACCCATATTAACGATAAAGGTGATGCACAAATGGTTGATGTATCTGACAAGGCTGTCACTACTCGAATTGCTGTAGCTAAGTCAGTCGTACTCATGCAACCATCAACCTTGGAACTGATTACTTCTGGTCAGCATAAAAAAGGGGATGTGTTAGCTGTGGCCCGTATTGCAGGCATTCAAGCAGCCAAAAAATGCGCTGATCTTATCCCACTATGCCACCCCTTGATGTTAACCAAGGTCAGTGTGGAGTTGACCGCTAACACTCAAGATTCAAGCATTGAAATTATTGCCACTACGAAACTAGATGGAAAAACTGGTGTAGAAATGGAGGCACTTACTGCTGCAAGTGTGGCCGCCCTTACAGTTTATGATATGTGCAAAGCGGTAGATCGCGGCATGATAATTAATCAAACTCAATTGCTCGAAAAATCTGGCGGCAAATCGGGTGATTGGAGCGTCTAAACATGGATCAATTAATCGATCCTTTTAATCGAAAAATTACCTATCTTAGGGTGTCGGTTACGGATCATTGCAACTATCGCTGTCACTACTGTCGAGGCGAAGATCATCTAACAAACACTGCAAGAGATGATTTGTTATCCTATGAAGAACTTGCTAGAATTGTGCGGCTATTTTCTGAACTGGGTATTACCAAAGTTAGATTAACAGGTGGCGAGCCACTTTTACGCAAAGATATTCTCAAACTTGCAATCATGCTTGGTGAAATTCCTGGTATTGACGATATCCCGCTTTCAACTAATGCCCATTTATTATCTCCAATGGCCGAACAATTACAAAAAGCTGGTATTAATCGAGTTAACATTTCTATTGACTCACTAAGCCAAGATCGATTTAAGCAAATTACTCGTGGTGGCGATTTAGATAAAGTGATTCAAGGTATTGATGCAGCTATTGAATCAGGCATGCACCCTATTAAACTAAATATGGTGGTGATGCGTGGTGTGAATGATGATGAGATTGAAGCTATGATCAACTTTGCCATTGAGCGTAAGATAGATATTCGCTTCATTGAAACTATGCCAATTGGCACGGCAGGTATTGACGCAGTCGATCATCACTATAGTGAGGCTGATATTTTAAAAAGAATACATACGCACTTGCCAAATCGCTTGGTTACCACTAAATCTAAACAAACTTCGGGACCTGCAAAATCTTACTTAATTAGCGATACGAACACCTCAGTTGGCACAATATCTGCCGTTTCAAATAATTTTTGCAGTAGTTGCAACCGAGTCAGACTAACCGCAAAAGGACGATTAATACTTTGCTTAGGTCAAAAAAATTCCATCTCATTACGCGATTTATTAAGATTAGGTAAGAGTGATAAAGAAATAAAAAATATGATTGTTGATGCTATTAACAGAAAACCTGAAAAACATGAATTCGATACTGATATTGATAATATTGATGGCGCGCAAATGGTGGAGATCGGCGGATGAAAATATTGTATTTTGCTTCACTTAGAGAAGTGCTTGGCATTAATAGCGAGGAAATCATAGTGTCTGAGAAAATGACGGTAAACTCCCTTAGAAAATTATTAATCAATAAATATGGAGACAATCAATTTCCTAACAATATTCTTTGTGCAGTGAATCATGAAATTGCCAATGACGCTACACAACTAAATGATAATGACGAGGTGGCGTTCTATCCACCTGTTACTGGAGGCTAGAAAAATTTATGAACAATACAAAAATTAAGGTTGGCTTTATCACTATCTCTGATCGTGCAGCTCGTGGAGAGTATGAAGATATTGGTGGACCTGCCATGCAAAAATGGATTAACAACGCCCTACTTTCACCTTACGAAATCGATAGTATTATCATTGAAGATGAACAAAGTCTGATTGAACAAACCATGAAAGATTTTGCTGATAATAAAAATTGTAATTTAATTCTAACCACTGGTGGCACAGGGCCAACAACTCGTGATGTCACGCCAGAAGCAACACATGCAGTATGTGAACGTATATTTGATGGATTTGCAGAACAAATGCGTAGCGTCTCATTGCGCACTGTCCCGACAGCGATTTTGTCTCGGCAAACAGCAGGTACAAGAGGTCACAGTCTAATTATCAATTTACCTGGAAAGCCTGACGCCATTGATGTATGCTTAAGTGCTGTATTTTTAGCAGTTCCAAAATGTTTAGAACTGCTAGATAACTCCAATATTCAAATTGATTTAGATTTTGTTGAGCAAGAATTCTGACTCTAGCCACTAACTAAATTAGCCAAACGACGACGGTAGGTATTGCTTTCCTCTGGATTACTGTTGGCCAGCATATTACAAATCATGCCAATCATTTCCCGTGCCGCGCCATCTTTGAAGCTTGCATCTTTTTCTTGAATGAAAAACAACATTTCCATACCTTGTTCAATATCATATTCAGAAAACAAACAAACTGCCAAATCAAAACGAGCTTGATAATCATCGGGTGCCTGCTTGATTTGAGCTTGGAGCGATTCTCTTCCAGTAGTTTTTTTTGCCAACCGTAAAAAATTTAACTGCGCAAATATTGACAAACCCATATCCAGCTTTTGAGCAGATTCAGGTAACTTATCAAACAAACTTTGAGCTTGATCAATTTCTTTCATATCTATAAAGATTTGAATCATATCCAATACAACACGAGCATTGCTAGGATCTGATGAAATTGCTTTAGTTAAGAGCATAATAGCTGATTGGGTGTCACCAGACATGTGCATTTCCCGAGCTTGCTCCCTTAATTCATCTGATTTTCTATAAACACCATAATGCTTAAGCAATACGCGTAACTCTTCAGATCTTAACTCGCCCTCTTCTCGTTGAACTTCAATACCATCTTTAAATACGAGTACTGTTGGGATGTTAACAATTGAAAACTTCTCCTTTAACTCTGGCTGCTCTTCAATGTCAATTTTTGCAAAAATAAAATCGCCTGGAAATTCTTTAGCTAAATCGGATAATGCGTATTCTGTCTTGATACAAGGCTCAGACCATACACCCATAAACTCTACTACAACAGGCAAATGTGTTGAATTGTGAATAATCAAATCTTCAAAATTATTTTGACTGACCTCAAAAATTAACGGCTTATCTTTTGTGCTCAAAACATCTTCCTTTTAATAGTTTAATAGTAATATATTGAAATCATACAATACTCATTAAATAATGTGCAATAATATTTATTTACTAAATAATAAAAAAACTTTATGATTAATTACACCTTGAAACAACTTTACAGTTTCGAAGCTGTGGTGCGTCTGAAGAGCTTTACAAAAGCAAGCAAGGAGCTGTTTATAACCCAGCCTGCTGTGTATATGCAAATTCAGCAATTAACTGAAAACATAGGATCTGATCTTCTTAAAACCCATGGAAAAACAGTAACACCGACATATATAGGAAAATTGTTGTACAAAACCTGTTTAGAGGTAATCTCATTACTTGAGCAATCAAGGGTCGATATTAATCAAACCCTTGATCCCGATGCTGGACATCTTCAAATTGCGGTAGCAACCACTACTAACTCTTTTGTCTCAAGAGCATTAGCGCAATTCAAATCAAAATATCCAAAAATGACATTTCATCTAGAGGTAACCAACCGAGAATTGTTACTGGAAAAATTAAGCAATAATGATACTGATTTAGTAATCATGGGGGAGCCACCGAATGATATGAATCTAGACATACAGCCTTTTATGGAAAATCCTCTTATTGTTATTGCACATCCTGAAAACCCGCTACTTCATCAAAACAACACGATTGAAGACTTAGAAAATGAAACACTAATTACTCGTGAACAAGGGTCTGGAACTCGACACACTATTGAAAGAGTAACAGGCATGGTCTTTGATTCAGAAATTCAGATTAATTCCAACGAAGCAATTATTGAGGCAGTGCAGGCTGGCCTTGGGATTGGTTTTGTATCAAAACATACGGTAGAGCTTGAACTTAATTATGGAATTATTAAACAATTAAAGATGGAGAAATTTCCGATAACTAGACATTGGCATGTAGTTCATAACAAAAAGAGTAAACTTTCTCCTATTGCGCAACGTTTCAAGAAGTTCATCATTGAACATTGTTAGATAAAAATTTTTTTTATTAGGAAAACAATTGCCACAATAATAACAACACCAAGTGTCTTTTCCATGGTTTTATGACTAAATTTAAAAGATCCCATATAAGAGCCTAAAAAACCACCAACAATAACTGATAAGATTAATGGAACATATTCGAATAAATCTATTGAATTATATTGCAAACGAGAGATTAGGCCAGAAAAAGACACCATCCATACAAAAATAACACCGGCTGCTGCTGCTTCTTTTTGGGTGCCAAGATTAAGCAAAATAATCAATGGTACTAAATAAACACCGCCACCAATGCCAACAATACCTGCGACCAAACCTAAAATTGACCCTGCTACAAGAGAAATAACAACTTTTTGCTGCTGGTTTAAATTTAATCTAAATCCAGTATCCTCCCAAAAATAAATTCTTAACGCAACTAATACCAATGAAGCTAACAAGATCCATAGAAAAATCTCTTTGGGAATATAGAATGAACCACCTAAATAAGCAAAAGGTATGGCGGTAATCAAAAAAGGCAAAATAATATCAATTCTGCCATGCTTATTGCGCAAATAATTATAACTACCCAAAGTTGTTACAAATAAATTAAGCGATAATGAAACCATAGGAATGACCATGGTAGACATTCCCACAACAACCATGATTGCAGTATAAGATGAGCCACCACCCAAGCCAACAGAAGAGTAAACAAATGCTACTATAAAGAACAATAGTGGCAATATAGTATCAATATAAGGAGTGAGATCCATCTTAAATTACACTAATTCTTTATGCTTAAAATGGCTCAAGAAAAGACAATTGTTTTATTGTTACACACCAAAACTCGATCCTCTAAATGATATTGCAATCCTTTAGACAAAGTAATTTTTTCTACATCCTGACCCATTTTTTTCATATCATCAGCACTATCAGCATGATCAACACGTACAACATCCTGCTCAATAATCGGACCTTCATCAAGATCAGCTGTCACATAATGACAGGTTGCACCAATGAGTTTAACGCCGCGTTCAGCTGCACGCTTGTAAGGATTAGCGCCCACAAATGAAGGTAAGAATGAATGATGAATATTAATGATTTTTCCTTCAAATTTTTTGCACAAGTCTTGTGGAATAATTTGCATGTAGCGCGCCAATACCACCACATCTGGATTAAATTCAACCACCGCTTGTGTCATAGTCGCAATATCTTCTACTTTAGTATCTGCCTCAATACTCACTTGCTTAAAAGGCACATCATACCAACTAGCGATCTTTGACAATCGTTGATGGTTAGACAACACGCCAACGATTTCACCTTCGAGTTCGTTTTCATGTCCGCGATGTAATAAGTCAGCGACACAGTGCGAGCTTTTAGAGCCCATAATCAGAACTCGTTTTAATTTAGAGGCGTCACTCAAACGCCAAGCCATATTATAAGTATTGGCAATGGTTTCAAAATCAGCTTGAAAATCCTCAATCGAACATGACAAAGAGCTTGACTCAATTTCAATGCGCATAAAGAAACGTTTATTCAAATCATCAAGATGATGGTGCGCTTCTTTAATATTACCATCGTGTTCAAAAATAAAGTGGCTTACTTGAGCAACCAAGCCATGTGCATCAGGACAAGAAATTAACAATCGGTAAACACTCACGTGCGATACTCCGCATTAATCTTAACATAATCATAAGAGAAGTCTGTGGTCCACACGCTTTCTTGCGTATCACCTGTACCAATCCCAATAGTAATCACAATTGTATCTTTTGCCATCTCGACGCTGCCTGCAGCTTCCGTATAGCTTTGATCTGGCTCACCTGATTGAACAACACTCACTTCGTTCAGATAAATATTAATGTCTTCAATATTTAGATTGTCAATATTCGCACGACCAACCGCTGCCAAAATACGCCCCCAATTAGCGTCCGAAGCAAATAGCGCAGTCTTCACCAATGGTGAGTGTGCCACCGTATAAGCAACCTCTAAACAATCTTGATTAATAACACCACCCTTCACGCAAACTTCAACAAACTTAGTGGCACCCTCACCGTCTTTAATAATCTGGTGTGCCAATGATTGAGTTACCTCGTCAAGTGCTTGCTGAAACTCATCAACACAATCGTGTATATCAACACCACTTGCGCCTGTTGCACTGAGTGTGCAAGCATCATTGGTTGAAGTGTCACCATCAACTGTAATACGATTAAACGATTGATTAACCGAAGTTGTTAAGCATTGTTGTAATTTAGCTTGTGTGGATTTAACATCGGTAAAAACAAAGCTAAGCATGGTTGCCATATCTGGGCGAATCATGCCTGAACCTTTAGCAATTCCGCTAATATTAATAGTTTTTCCGTTAACTTCAAAACTCTTAGAGCAGATCTTTTCCACTAAATCTGTGGTCAGAATACCTTTAGATACTTGTGCTAGATTAGCACTTGATAATTGAGCCGTTACCTGAGGAATGCCTGCTTTAAATTTTGACAAATCCAACTGTTGCCCAATCACACCTGTTGAAAACGGCAATACCTGTTCAAAGTTAATACCGAGTTCACTGGCTAATAACTCGCATGTTTTAACGGTATTTTCCATGCCTTGTGAGCCAGTTCCGGCATTTGCATTTCCACTATTAATCAACAATGCTAGTGGTGATTTTTGTAAATGATTCTTTGCAACTAGAACTGGTGCGGCACAAAAAACATTCTGTGTAAAAACACCTGCTGTAGTAGTTCCGGGTGTTAATAAAACAACAGATAGGTCTAATGCGTTATTACTTTTAATATCGGCATTAATTGCTGCAGATTTAACCCCTTTAATATCTAGTAAAGTATCATCCATAATTTTAGTGGTTTCTTAATTATTAAAGATATTTTACTGACTTAAGACTATCTGGTTGATTTTTTATCCAAGTACTGAAAAACAACCATTAGCAGTGACCCAAACAACACCATGATTAATGCTGGAACAGCAGCACGCTCAAACAAACCTTCGGCACTTAATTCGTAAGTTTGAATGGCTAATGTATCCCAGCCAAAAGGTCTTAATAGATATGTTGCTGGTAACTCCTTCATAACATCTACTGCCACTAAAAGCCCACCCGCTAAAATACCTGGTGCCATCATGGGTAAATAAACCTTAGAAATTAGGCGTATTCTTGAAGCGCCCAATAAGCGTGCAGTTTGAGTAAATACCGGTTTGATCTGTTGAGCGCTAGCTTCGATGGAACTGTACGCAATCGCCATAAAGCGTGATACGTAAGCAAACAATAGAAGGGTAATCGAACCATAGATAATATGATTAACACTCTCACCGCCAAAATAAATATTAATGATTGAAATTTGATTAATACCATAAAGCAGCCCAACAGCCATCACTGAACCGGGCAAAGCATAACCTAAGGTTGCTAAACGAGTGACACTTTTTAGCCAGATACTATCCTTTTTACATCTACTAGGCAGCGCCAATATGGTTGCCAAAATAACGGTAATAAGCGCTGCTAAAATAGTCAAGGTTACAGTTGAGTTTATTAAATCAATATATTTAACACTCCATTCTTCAGCTATAGACTCCCAGCCCCACAATATCAACTGCAACATTGGCATCGCAAAAGAAAGCATAAACACAGAAAATACAAATAAGCTGATGAACCATGCTGTTACACCTTTTGCATGGTATGGCTTCTTATTAGTAACATCAGCTGAATAATATTTAGCTTGTCCACGTGCCTTTTTTTCAAAATAAATTAAGAAAAATGCTACCAAAACCAAAAGTGAAGCCAATTGAGAAGCTACTTCAATAGACCTAAAATCTCCCCAAGCTGAATAAATAGCAGTTGTAAAAGTGTCATAGTTAAATAAACTTACCACACCAAAATCGGCCAATGTTTCCATTAATGTTACCAGTAGTCCAGCTGCCACCGCCGGACGGGCTAATGGCAATGACACTTGAAAAAAAGTGCGTAATGGACCTGCTCCTAATAGTCTACTCACTTCTATCATATTAAGCTTTTGACGCTTAAACGAAGCCCTTGCCATCATATAAACATAAGGATAAAAAACCAAGACAAAAGTCAAAATAATAGCCCATGATCCAGAGCGAACATCAAATCCAGGCAGACCTAACACCTCACGCATCCATACTTGTGCATAACCTGCATAATCAAACACACCTAAATACACAAAGGCCAGCACATAAGCAGGAATAGCAAACGGCAAAAACAACGCCCATTCAAGCCACTTTCTACCTGGAAATTCAACCATGACTACCAAATATGCTAAGACAGTGCCCAATAAAGTGACACCAATACCCACGCCTAATAACAATATCAGGGTGGATTGGACCAATTCCGATAAAAGATTCTCAGAAAAATGTACCCATAATTCATGTTCGGGCAACAACCATGAAAAAGCTACTACAAAGATTGGCATTGCCACTAGTAAAGCGACAACAGTGGTCAAAGTTTTTGATTTTATGCAGTTTTTTTCCAAATTATTAATCGTATACCTTTTTAATATTGTTTATAAAAAACCCAAGGTTTTGACCTTGGGTTGTTTATATTGATATGCTCAAGCTTATTTGTAACCTTTGATTTGCATCATTCTAACTGCTTTTGCTTGCAAAATTCCTGCTTGAGATAAATTCATATCATCTTGTTTAAACTCACCCCATGCAGACACGATATCATCTGATGCTACATTCGAATTCGCCGGATACTCTTTGTTAAGAGAGCCATAAATTGATTGAGCCTTAGATGATGACAACCACTCTAGCAACTTAGTCGCTCCTGCTACATTAGATGCATACTTAGTTACACCAGCGCCTGATACATTAACATGAACACCAGTAGTATCTTGATTTGCCCAGAATAACTTAAGGGGTGCTGCAGGATCTTTTTCAATTAAACGACCATAATAATAGGTATTAACCAAACCAACATCGCACTGACCTGCAAGTATGGCGTTCATCACATGAGAATCTTTAGCATTTGGCGTTGCTGCTAAATTCCCTACCCAGCCGGAAATAATATTACCAGCCTCTTTTTCACCATGGTTATAAATCATGGATGCTACCAATGATTTTGTATAGATCTTTTTACTAGTCCTAAGGCATAAACGATCCTTCCATTCTGGTGATGCTAAATTAGCATAAGTTGACAGTTTAGAAGCGTTAACACGATCAGTAGAATAAACAATAGTACGTGCACGAATTGATAATCCAGTCCATAAACCCTTAGGGTCTCTCAAATGTTTTGGAATATTATTTTGTATTTTTTCTGTCTTAATAGGCTGAAACAAATCTTCTGATCCTGCATACCAAAGATTTCCCGCATCTACTGTCATAAACATATCAGCAGGTGTATGCTCACCCTCTAGCTTCAATCGCTCAATCAGCGCCGCACCTTTACCAGTTAGATACTCAACTTGTATACCCGTCTCTTCAGTGAACGACTTAAATAATGGCTTAATAAGATGCTCTTTTCTTGCGCTATATACAGTGACCGTGTCATTTGCTGCAGCTTGTACAGCTGTAATGCTAGACATCATAATTATTGCAACCATGACTGCTGATGATATTAATACTTTTATATTCATTGTTTTTATATTCCTTATTAAAGTTTAAATGATAATGATTATCAATAACTAATAATACCTATTATCATTCAATTGTCAATGATTTATTATTAATATGGCCAATAATATCAGCAAATTTGGTCGCTTCCTGATCATCGTGTGTCACCAAAATAGAGGTAACTCGCGCTTTCTTAAGAATATCACGAACTTGGGCAACCAACTGCTCTCGATGAGATTTATCTAAACTCGAAAAAGGTTCGTCAAGTAACAATAACTTAGGAGAAGGCGCTAAAGCTCTAGCTAAGGCAACACGCTGTTGCTCACCACCAGAAAGTTGATGAGGGTATTTTTTTTCAATGCCGGGCAAATCAATCAATAAAAGCAATTCTTTTACTCGTGATTGCCTAATCTTTTTAGATTGATGGCTGATACCAAAACATATGTTTTTTTCAACAGACATATGCGGAAAAAGCGCATAATCTTGAAACACCATGCCCACTTCTCTTGATTCAGGGGAAATTAGATGTTCACCATTATGTGATAAGCGTTTTCCATCTAACTTAACATTACCCTTACTAGTCGTATTAAGTCCAGCTATAAATTTTAATGCTGAACTTTTTCCACTACCACTATCGCCCAATAAGGCAAAAATATCGCCCTGATTAAGACTTATATTAAAATTACTTAAAACCTTTTTATTGTTATAGGTGATTGTTAAATCTTCAACAGTTAACATTTAATAATGAAAATACTAATAAGAATGATTCTCAATATTATATAAGAAAATCATAATTAGAATTAATAAATATAAAATAAGGTAAATACACAGTTACTAGCAGATAACTTAAAATATAGAAAAAACTTATAAGCACAGGGTGTTATGAATACAGAAGATCGGACTCAAGCCAGTCAACGAGTGACTATTATTGGTGCTATTGTTGACTTTACTCTAGCCATATTAAAGGTTATTATTGGTGTTATTGGTAACTCTGGTGCCTTAATTGCTGATGGAATTCATTCTTTTTCAGATCTTTTATCAGATGGCGTAGTTTGGTATGCAGCTGTTCACTCTTCAGAGGAAGCAGATGAAGAGCACCCTTATGGACATGAACGATTTGAGACTGTTGCAACCCTAGGATTAGCGATTATTTTAGCTATTGTTGGTACAGGAATTGTATTTGACGGCTTTAACCGACTATCTAACCCAAGTTCTTTAACACATAGCACGCTTTTATTAAGTGTAGCCGCACTATCTATTCTTTCAAAAGAGGCACTGTATTGGTACACACTCAAGGTTGCTAAAACTTACAAATCAGATATGTTAAAAGCTAATGCGTGGCATCATCGTAGCGACGCACTGTCCTCAATAGTTGTGCTTGTTGGAATCTTAGGTAGTTTAAGTGGTTATTTATACCTAGATAGCATAGCAGCCATGATTGTAGGTCTCATGGTTATTTATATTGCTTGGGAACTTGGAACAGGTGCCACTAAAGAATTGGTAGACACTTCAATTGATGCTCACCAGGTGCAACAACTAAGAGATTCGATTGGTCGAATTAGTGGGGTAAATAATGTACATTCATTACGTACTAGAAAAATTGGACACTTGATTGCCGCAGATGTGCATGTACAAGTTGACCCCTTCTTAAGTGTTAGTGAAGGACATATTATTAGCGTTAGTGTTGAGCGAGTTGCTAAAGAGTGTTTAGAAAATTTACATGATGTAACCGTACATATTGACCCTGAAGATGACGAAACCGCAGCACCATGTGAACATCTACCAGAGCGTGCACAAGCGCTGGGAATTTTAACAAAGGCCTTATACAGCAATCAATGTGATGGAGAAATTGATAGAATCCAACTTCATTATTTAGACGGTAAGATTCATGTCGATTTCTTTTTGCCGTTATCCTGTCTAACAACAAAAAAGAGTAGTGATGAAATCTTGAAAAAACTTCATAACACCGTTAAAGATCTTAAAAGTTTTGGAAAAATTAGGGTCTACTTTGGCAAAGACTAAAGGCAGTGATACGCGTGACAAATAGCACCTGCTAACGCATCTGCCGCATCCTCTTGTGGTGCTTTATTAAGTTTTAATGACTCACACACCATATAAGACACCTGATCTTTAGCTGCATGTCCCTTGCCAACTACAGCTTTTTTAATTTGGTTTGGACTATATTCCACCATAGTAATACCGTTCATCCCTGCTGCAGAAATAATGGCGCCACGAGCATGACCAAGTTTAATTGCAGCATCTGGATTAGGCCGATCAGGACGCATAAATGCACGCTCTATCACCACAATATTTGGCTGATGTTTCTTAATGATTTGATCAACCTCTAAAAAAATAGTCGTTATACGGTCAGTTAACTCGCCCTTAGTACGAATACAGCCACTTGCAATATAATTAAATTTAAGCTTATCTGCTTCGATTAAGCCGAACCCAGTCACTCTTGAGCCTGGATCTACCCCTAAAATCTTCATTGAAATATTTTAGCACTTGCTAGCTTTTTCTTATATATATAAGGGTTGTATGATATACTTAAGTTTTTTAATAATTAATAAGGACTAACCATGGCAGTTTTAGAATTAAACAAAGACAATTTTGATGCGACAATCAAGGATAACGATATTGTTATTCTAGATTTTTGGGCACCATGGTGTGGCCCTTGTAAATCTTTTGCACCAACATATGAAGCAATGAGTGAGAAAATTGAAGGTGTAACTTTTGCAAAAATCAATACAGAAGATGAGCAAGACTTAGCTGGTCACTTTCAAATCCGCTCAATTCCAACTTTGATGATTTTTAGAGAGCAAATTGCTATTTTTCAACAACCTGGCGCCATGGCTGAGGCAGACTTAGAAACAGTGCTCAACAAAGCTAAAGAGCTTGATATGTCAGTAGTTCGTAAAGAAATAGAAGAGCAACAAGCTAAAAGTTAAATCAAGTCTAAATAACTTTTTTCACTAAACCCAACCCTTATATCGCTATCTGTTACTAAAACAGGTCGCTTAATAAGCGTTGGGTTTTTTAACGTCAATTCAAACGTAATATTAGACTTTTGACTATCGGTTAGGTTTCTATAAGTGGCTGATCGTTTATTAATAACTTTATCCCATCCAAGCTCATCTAGAAATCCTTGAAGCGTTGCCTTGTCAATTGGCTGTTCGCGAAAATCTATAAATTCAAATTTAATCTTGTGCAACTCTAAAAACTTTCTTGCTTTTTTAACGGTGTCACAATTTTTAATGCCATACAGTTTCATTAAACACTCCTACTGATTATAAAACTCAAGGATTTCTTTTTGCTCATTATCAACAATAATACGCAAACCTTTCTGCTGGTAATGCCAATAAGTTACCTCTTTTGTAGCCGGTTCAATTCTATCTGGTTTGCCAAATAAATCTTCAATTACCTGTTCTTCCAAATTCGTTCTTGGAACAAAACTTAAAGACTTGATTGTAAGATTTGACATCAGCCTCTCACCAGTTGGTGTAAAAGTTGTTTTCCTCACTCCTGATGGCATTAACATCGATTCATCTATATTTTTTAGCAATTTTTCAATTGTTTGATCATTGACTAATAAATTTAGCACAATCCGAGCACTAATACCACCCACTTTAGTACTGGAAAAATAAACTTCCAATTCTGGCTCTACTGAATCATTTTCAAATAGCGAAGCTTCAATTTCTGTACCAAATTGGCGAGCAGCATCAATTAAATGACTTTCTCCCATGGTTAAATTAAACACTACTGTTTGTTGCTTATCATTGATATAACTTTGCCAAGGCATGGCCTGATTCTTTGGCATTTCCATATCACGTGTGAATAAGAAAATTGCTAAAAATACCAATATGGCACCCAATACTGTATAACCAATTATGTGTCTTTCTTTCATCGTATAAAAGGAGGTTTTGCCGCTTTATTTCGCAGCCAATTGAGTGCTTTAAAAGTTGAATTATGCTTGATCAATTTTAATTCTAATTTTCGTTTTCCCGGAAACTGCATCAAAAACAAGCCTATTAAAATTGAAATTACTCCCTGCCCTGGTGTAACTAACATAATAATACCAGCCAATAGTAAAACCGTACCTAGTATAGTAGTCACTATAGTTTTAATAAAACCCAGTAAAGTATTTGACTGAGTTGGCTTTACATAACTGGCTGAAAAATAATTTTCTGGTATGAGTCCTAATAAAAATGGTGTTATCAGTAATGTCAATACAAATATGACACCTGAGATAATGCTCAGCATAATCAGTATTTCTTCATACTGATTAATAATCGCTAGAATTTGATCTAACATGATAATAAAAAAGTTACTGGCCCATCATTGGTGAGCGTTACTTGCATGTCAGCACCAAATTCACCACTTTGCACAATTGGATACTGTTGAGTTATTTGCGTCATAAAATAATCATACAATATCTTTGCTTCTGTTGGTATTTTGGCAGTTGAAAATCCTGGTCTGGTGCCAGAGCTAGTATCCGCTGCTAGAGTAAACTGTGAAACTATTAAAATACCACCATTGATATCTGCTACCGATAAATTCATCTTCTCCTCATCATCGTAAAATACTCGGTAAGACAATAAGCGTTTAATCATTTTATCTATCTGTGGCTTTTCATCATTTTTTTCAATGCCGATAAAAACCAATAATCCTTGATTAATTTCACCAACAATTCTATTGTCTATTTCAACTTTACTATTTAATACACGTTGAATTAATGCCTTCACAAGTAAAGCTAGCTTAAGTGAGATACATCCGCTACTGACAAAAATAACGACCTTACCCAATTAATCAAACTCAAGCGCGCAGTTTTAAGTTGCACGTCATCTGCATTAACCATGACTTCATCAAAGAATGTATCAATACTCGTTTTAAGCGAGATAAGCTGATTGATGTTGTCAATATAGTCGGATGATTCTACCAAGCCAGATGCCACAGTATTAGTAGCCGCATATAAAGCTTTCTCAGCAGGCTCAATTAACACTGACTGATCAACGTTGATTGATAATTGCTGATGATCTTTCAGCATGTTGGCAATTCTCTTATTCGCCTCAATTAAACTTACTGACGCTTCATCTGCAATAAATATATTTAAAGCTTCTACACGAAGATGAAAATCAAATGGAGATTCAGGTTTAACCGCAAATACCGCTTCAAATGCCTTAAGGCTCATTTTTTGTTCTTTATAGTATGCACGCAAACGATCCATCATAAACTTATAAATAGCAGATGCACACTCTCTATTTACTTCGTTTGAGTGTGCTGCTAATGATGCTGAAATCAAATCTTTAAGATTAAGATTTAATTTGCTTTCTACCATTATTCTTAACAAACCGAGGGCCATCCTGCGCAAAGCATAAGGATCCTTAGAGCCTGTAGGACCTTGACCTATTCCATAAATACCTGTAATTGTGTCAAGCTTATCTGCAATAGCAACAACCAAACCTTCTGGTGTTGATGGCAACGTATCACCGGCAAATCTTGGATGATAATGCTCACTAATAGCTGTAGCTACAGCAGCGCTTTCACCGTCATTTAATGCATAGTAGCCACCCATAACGCCTTGTAGATCCGCAAACTCACCAACCATTTCAGTCACTAAGTCAGTCTTACATAATAATCCTGCACGCTTTGAATCCTGCTCATTGGCATCAATCATGACTGCAATAGCGCCTGACAATTTTTCAATACGTTTAGCCTTATCACCCATTGATCCGAGTGATTTCATAAATAGCACTCGATCAAGCTTTTCTAAATGAGATTCTAATGTTTGACGCTTATCCTGTTCCCAAAAAAATTCAGAATCAGCCAGTCTTGGACGTATAACTCGCTCATTACCATCTACAATTACTGAGATATCACTAGACTCAATATTTGCTACAGATATAAAATTTGGCAGTAATTCTCCTGTCTCATCCAGCATGTGGAAATACTTCTGATGAGATTTCATTGCTGAAATTAACGCTTCTTCAGGGACTGCCAAAAATGATTTGTTAAATCCACCAGAAAATGCACATGGATACTCTACCAAAGCACATACTTCAGACAAAAGCGCCTCATCAATAACAGCTGTAGCATGATTGTTATTAGCAACTTGTATTACTTGCTGACGTATGTTCTCTTTACGTAATTCAAAATCAACCTCTATCTGCGCTTTATCCATCATTACTTGACGATAATCTTTTGCGTGTGGAATACTAAATTCTTGTTTTCCAGTAAAACGCAATCCACGAGTAATATTATTTGATGTCAAACCCATGATATTAGCATCCACAATTTCATCGCCTAATAACATTACCAACCAATGAGTTGGACGTACAAATTGCATATCAGAATTGCCCCAGCGCATAGGCTTAGCAATTGGAATATTTTTAATGGCTGTATCGGCAACTTGTTGCAATAGGCTTTTTGTTTCTAGCCCTTTTTGCTCTTTACTAAAGAAATAATATGTTGCTTTACCTAAAGTCTTTTGTTCTAGTTCAGATTTTGATACGCCACACGACTTTGCAAAACCATCGACTGCCTGATCTGGTGCGTTGACTGCAGGTCCTTTACGCTCAATGAGTTGATCTTCTTGCTGTAATTGTAAATTATGCACCAAAACCGCTAAACGCCGCGGTGTTGCGAATGATTCAACAGCTGAAAAATCAAGTTTTAGTGTCTTTAATTCGGTTATTAAGTTATCAGTTAATGCTTTTGATAATTTTGGTAATAATTTAGGAGGTAATTCTTCAGTACCGAGTTCTAATAAAAAGTCTTGTGTTGTCATAATAATAAATTTATATAATCTGAAAACGAAGCTGGCCATTTACCAGATCGATCATAACGGAACGCGCATATAATTTAGTTGGCACTACGTCAAATTTTTTGTAAACGCCAGCAATCGAAACCAATTCCACATTAAACGACTGTACAAAGATTGTGGCTTTTTCATCACCCTGGATTCCAGCAAATAAATTACCCTGAACCTCTTTATAGGCCGAAATAGAGCCAAATGACATGATGTCAGCACCTGATTTTACCTTTGACAATAAAACTAAATCTCTGTCATGTGACACCACTTGTTGGAATGAATAAACTTTGTTAGCCACAATTTTCGGCGCCTGGTAAGCTTTATCTTGGTGCGGGTTAGGGGTATTTATCACAGGTTGTTCAACTTTCTGCACTTTTATTTTAGCCTTGCTTCCTGTTGACAAAGACTTACCAAAAACCGCCAAACCAGAAAACTTGGCAAAATCAATTAACTCTTGCTTGCGAGAGCGAATTCCTACCGCTACCATTTCATTTTGTGACAATATTTCAATTAAAACAGCTAACTCATTAGCTTGAAAATGCTTATTATCAATTTCCAAAATAACGGGTGCATGTTGAAATTGAGCCTTATTACTACAAAGCAATGAATTGATTTCATCCACCAAGACATCGGTATTGTTAGTTAAAACCTTTAAGGTATACAAGGCTTCAGTCTGAGTAATAACCTCAATGTTATTCAACTTCTCCATCCTTGGGTGCAATCTAGAAAATGCCAAACTCGATTCATACCGGTATCGCCACTAAGCATTAACTCTAATGGTGTTTTATGCTTAAACTTTTTAACATTACGCTTAAGCCATACACTAGCATATTCTTTATTGGTTGGAAAGGTTGTACCTAAAGACTCATTAATACCAAGAATCATCTTTGTACGCTTTACCATGTTATCATCAAAAACAAAGGATTTATCGCCCCGACGATACATGTACAAATGTCTTGGTTTGATTGTATCTTCCAATCCTAAAATGTTCAATTGATCGCCATCTTCTAGCTTCCAATTCTCTAAAATTTGAGTCAATTGAAAAGTTAGTTGTGCTTGCTCTTCATTATTTAAATTGATAATATCCATTAATTTATCCTGAAATGAAATAATATTTCACGATCAAAAACACTTTTATCAGGCGCTTGTGGCAGTGGTGATGCTTTGTAAACTGCTCGCTCAATAGCATCTTTAAACGCTTTAGCTTTTACGTTGTTATCAATATTACAAGATTGTATATTGACACTTTGTACTTTGCCATGCAAATCTTGCAATATGTGGACATCACATCCCCAATGGTCTGGAATGCCTTTATTGTATCGCCATTTATCTCTTACTTTTGATTGAATGCGATTCATGTAGCTAACTTTAAGTTTATTCAAGTTATCTTCTAAAGCGATTTCTCTCTCTTGATCTTCTTCAGCTTGAATCTCTTTCTTAAGGGCGCGATTGTCCTGTTCTTTTTCGAATTTATTAGCCTCTATATTTCTAAGCTTTTCTATTTTTTGTTTTTCTTGTTCGGCTACCTTAGCTTTTTTTTCTGCTTCACGTGCTTTTTTTTCTGCAAGTTTCTTTTTCTTTAATGCTTGCTTGATTTTTTGTTCTGCCGCTTTTCTATTTTTTTCTGCTTCCGCTTTAGCCTGGTTTTCTTTCTTAACCTTGGCTTTTAATTTTTTTAGACGTTGTTGTTCTTTATAGCGCTCGTTTTCAACACGCTTTTCAGCACGCTTAAGTTCAGCCAAACGCTTTTCACGCTTTTGCTGAATGTCAATTAATCGCTGTTTTTCTTTTTTTATCTCAGTTAAGTCGATAGTAACTGCTTTAGGCATAGCGCTAGATGATGTCTTTGGCGGTTGTTTAGGAATTTCCCAACGCTGTACATTAGAAAACAACAGGCCGATCACTAAAACAACATGGAGAGCGATCGCCGTCCAAAAGGCTACAGGATGTTTTTTAGCAATACGAGGTAACTTTATATTTTTAATTAAGTCAGGTTTCATCATTTAGTATTATCCGACTCTGTCACAATACCTACTTTTTCAATCCCATTTTTCTGCAAGAAAGACATTAAAGAAACAACCACGCCATAAGCAACATTCGCATCACCACGCACAAATACCTTCATACTAGGATAAATTTCTAACCTAGCACTAACTCTTGCAGCAACAATACCCAATGGTAGTTTTTCGCCTTTAGCAACATCTGAATTATCTTCATTAAGTGAATTAATAAAATACTCACCTTCTTTATTAATTGTCACAATAGTTGGCTGTTGTTCGGTGAAATCCACCATTTTTGCATCTGCTGTTGGTAAATCTACCTCAATACCTTGCTCAATAATTGGTGTGGTCATCATGAAAATAACCAATAACACCAACATTACATCAATATAGGGAACAATATTAATGTGTGCATCAACCTTAGGTCTATGACGTTGCGGTAATTCAATCATAATTTAGGGTTATTTTTGCCTTTGGAAAGTAACAAATAATTCCTCGACAAACGAGGTGTATTTATTATTAATTTCACCAACTTGAGTAATTAAGCGATTATAGGCAATAGTCGCTGGTATTGCAGCAAACAAACCAAATGCAGTGGCAATCAACGCTTCAGCAATACCTGGCGCCACAATTGAAATAGTCGCCTGTTTAACTGACGCGAGCCCAATAAAAGAGTGCATGATGCCCCAAACGGTGCCAAATAAACCAATATAAGGACTTGAAGAGGCAATCATTGCAAGCACACTAAGCCCGTGATCAAGATCATCAACTTCCTTATTAACTGCAGTATTCATTGAACGATACGCACGCTCTGAATTTAATACTAAAGCTTGATTAGAGGCTGATGTGGAGTGTGTAAATTCACCATAACCAGCACCAAAAATATGCTCCATTGCCGAACGATTAGACACTTGTTCAGGTATTTGTCCATGCAACAAAGCAAGATCCGTATCCACTAAAAATTTATTATGAAAGTGCTCAATATCCTTGTTAGCATTCATTAAGGTTTTTTTCTTAGACATAATAATCGTCCAAGAGTAGATGCTCATAAGTACAAGTACAAACATGACTAATTGCACAACAAAACCTGCGCTGATAATTAAGCTAAAAATTGATAAACTGCTATCCATTTATTTTCTCCAGAATGTTACTTGGGATGGCACATGGTTTAAAATTCTGTGCATCTAAACAAGCAACGGTGATTTGTGCCTTAAATAATACCTTATTTTGCTTAAGATCCTTTATTTTCTGTGAAAAAATCAAGCTCGCATGGCGAGTTTTTATTACTTCAGTATGAACGCTAAGCAAATCATTAAACCGTGCCGGTAATAGATAGTCCGCCTGAATAGATCTGACCGCAAAAATAATATTTTGATGTTGGGTAAGCGAATCTTGTTCAAAGCCTAGGTCACGTAAAAACTCACTACGACCACGTTCAATAAATTTTAAATAATTAGCATAATAAACTACGCCACCACTATCAGTATCTTCGTAATAAACTCTAACCTTTAACTTAGTCATTAAACAAATCTTGGTGTTTTTCAGGGGTTGGCAAACCCAAATGTCGATAAGTTAAATTAGTGGCACTTCGCCCACGAGGCGTTCGATGAATAAATCCTTGTTGGATTAAATACGGCTCAACCATATCTTCTAAGGTGCCACGCTCCTCACCAATTGCGGTTGCCAAAGTATCCAAGCCAACAGGACCGCCTGAAAATTTATTAGTCATAATTAACAAATAATCACGATCAAGCTGCTCTAAACCCACATTATCAACTTTCAGCGTGGTAAGCGCCTCATTGGCGATTTGCTCATGAATAATGCCATTGGTTTTTACATCGGCAAAATCTCGGACACGGCGCAACAATCGATTGGCAATTCGTGGCGTACCGCGAGATCGCCTGGCAATTTCATAAGCGCCATTTGATTCAATTTCAATACCTAAAATTTTGGCAGAACGCTCTACAATTACTTGTAAATCTTCGTTGTTATAAAATTCTAAACGTTGAACAATACCAAATCGATCACGTAGTGGAGAAGTTAGCATGCCAGCGCGCGTAGTTGCCCCAATAAGTGTAAATGGTGGCAATTCCAGCTGTACCGAGTGTGCAGCCACCCCTTCACCCACCATAATGTCCAATTTAAAATCTTCCAAAGCCGGATACAATATTTCCTCAACCACAGGATTAAGACGATGAATCTCATCAATAAACAAGACATCATAAGGCTCTAATTTAGTTAAAATTGCTGCTAAATCACCTGATCGTTCTAATACTGGCCCTGAAGTTTGTTTGAAACCAGCACCCATTTGATTGGCAATCACATTGGCTAATGTTGTTTTACCAAGGCCAGGAGGTCCGTAAATTAAACAATGATCAAGTGCATCTTGACGTTTTTTGGCAGCTTCAATAAATAACGACATTTGAGATTTAACATCGTCTTGGCCAATATACTCAGATAAACTATCTGGACGCACAGATGTCATAACAATATCTTCGCCACCATGGTCTTGTCCACCTACTAAAGAATCTTCTTCTATCATGCTAATTTAATGAATTTTTCAGTTATTTTAACTTGCGAGCTTTACTTGTGTCGCAGTAATTTCTTGTAACAAGAATTTGATTCTAATTGGCTTGCTCTTGTGATTTAATTTGATTATTTTGGCAACGCTCATTTCTTTAAAAGACTTAAGTTTAGTAATTTCAATTTGCCAATCACTACCTACATCCAATTGATGTTTGAACACAATTGCAGGTAATTTATCTAAGGGAAAATGCCATCCTAAAGTTCGCTTCATCCATTGATGTAAATTAAGCTTTAATGTATTGCCATTAATCTGCAACCCTTGAATGCTAGAAACAATATTAACCTCGCCCATCCCCAAAGCGCTAGTCAGTGTTAAATTAAAATTCTGATCTTTGAAATTAGCCACAAAACCTAAATTTTGCATCTTATTATCATGGACCACACCTAACCTACCTTTAGCTTGCCATACAGTAGGAATATTTCCAGGCTTAATAACCAGCTGTTGACGAGAATCTTGGGTTGTGCAACTTTGCAATAATAGCAAAACAAACAATGTGATCAGTAATTTCATAAGCCGATATATTCTAACATTGACAGGTGTTTAGCAAATACCTAAAAATTACTACTTAGGTATAATTAGGCGCTTATTTGTCATTATTATTTGGGTTTATGTCACGCATTGCTATTTTAAGTGTTAATCACGCACAAGCTCCAGTTGCGGTGCGTGAGCGTGTTGCTTTTGCGCCCAATCAACTAGCTGACGAACTAAAAAAACTTAATTCCGTAGCAGGTGTTGAGGCTTGTGTAATTTTATCTACTTGCAATCGATCTGAAATTTATGCTGTTATTGAAGATGAAAATTCTCGTGAAATTCTCAGTAACTATTTATCTCAGACGCATCAAATTTCTAGAGAAGAGATCGATCCTTATTTGGTTTATTTCGAAAATGATTCAGCACTAGATCATATTTGCAATGTTGCTTGTGGACTTGATTCTTTGGTTTTAGGTGAGCCACAAATTCTAGGTCAATTAAAAGATGCCTATCATGCTGCCAAACAATCACAAACCCTTGATAAAAAATTAGAGAAATTGTTTCAACACGCTTTTTCTACTGCTAAAAAAGTTCGTACTGACACCCAAATTGGCTCATCACCAGTTTCAATTGCTTATTGCGCTGTGAAACTAAGCGAGAAAATTTTTACTGACTTGTCAGAACAAACTGTTCTATTAATTGGTGCAGGAGAGATGATTGAACTATGCGCTCAACATCTTAATCAAAAAGGCGTACAAAATATGATTGTTGCCAACAGAACGATTGAAAATGCAGAAAAAATTGCTAATCAATATAATGCTCAATCAGTTAGCTTAAAACAGTTCTCTACAATTATTCATCAAGCAGATATTATTATTTCATCTACTGCCGCTTCTGTACCTATTATTGGTAAAGGTCTTATTGAAAGCGCGCTTAAACAACGTAAACATAAACCTGTGTTTATGCTTGATATCGCCATTCCGCGTGATATTGAGCCAGAAGTTGGACAATTAGATGATGTATATCTTTATACCATTGATGATTTAGAGCAGGTGGTTAGTGATAATGTCGATTCTCGTGAAAAAGAAAAAGTCTTGGCACAAGAAATTATTATTAAACAAGCTCAAGTTTTTAACAAATGGTTATCGGTACTGCCTAACGAGCAACTAGTTCAAAGTTACCGAATGAGTGCCAATCAAATTAAGGATGATATCGTGCTGGATGCCTTAAGACGCCTTAAAAATGGCGGCGACAGCGAGCAAATTATTAAAAAACTTGCTGACCAGCTTACTAATAAAATCCTTCATACCACCTTTAACAACATTAAACAAACTTCCCATGAAAATATAGCCCAATGTGAAGGTTGTATTCCTAATATTAAAAAATAATGAACGAATCAATTCTTGCCAAATTAGAACAAATGTCCATGCGCTTAGAAGAAGTTGGCGCCATGCTCAGCGACCCAGAAATTGCTAGCGATGCTAAAAAATTTAGAGAATTATCTATTGAGCATTCACAACTAACTCCGGTCAACGAGCAGTATCAAGAATACTTGTCAACTGAGCAAAATCTTGAAGATGCAAAATTAATGCTTGAGGAAGATGATGCTGAAATCAAAGCGATGGCCAAGGATGAAATTAATGAAGCTAAAGATAGTTTAGAGCGTCTTGATTTAGAGCTTAAAAAATCCTTACTCCCTAAAGATCCAAATGATTCTCGTAATATTATTGTTGAAATACGTGCAGGTACTGGTGGTGATGAGGCCTCTATCTTCTCGGGTGATCTTTTTAGAATGTACTCGCGTTACTGTGAAAAACTAAAATGGCAAATTGAAATCATGAGTTCCAATACGGGAGATCATGGCGGCTATAAAGAAATCATTGCACGTATTAGCGGTGTTGATGTTTATTCAAAGTTAAAATTTGAATCGGGTGCTCATCGTGTGCAACGCGTCCCTGACACTGAAAGCCAGGGTCGCGTCCATACCTCTGCTTGTACAGTTGCCATCATGCCAGAAGTTGAAAATATTGAAGAAGTTAATATTAATATGAGTGATGTACGTGTAGATACATTTAGAGCTAGTGGTGCAGGTGGTCAGCACGTGAATAAAACCGACTCGGCAGTTCGTGTAACCCACATACCTACTGGTACTGTGGTTGAGTGTCAAGATGGTCGCTCTCAACATAAAAATAAAGCGCAGGCCATGTCTGTTTTAGCTTCTAGAATTTTAGATGCACAACAACAGGTTCAGCAAAAGGAGCAAGCTTCTCAGCGTAAAGAGCTAGTTGGTAGTGGCGATCGATCACAACGTATTCGCACTTATAACTACCCTCAAGGGCGAATCACTGACCATAGAATTAATCTAACACTATACAAATTAGCAGAAATAATGGAAGGTGATCTAGAGTCTATTATTGAACCATTGATTGTAGAACAGCAAACCAATCAGTTGACTGAGTTGAACGACGCACTAATTTAGTCTTTTTGGTAATAGTTGAGAAACTATAAATAGAGCACCTAGTGCAATAACTATCATTGGTCCCGTTGCTAAATCATAAAGCATAGAAGCGCTCAATCCCAAAAATACAGCCACAATTGATATGGCAATTGATTGAAGAGCCATAGTGTGTGGCGTGTGTGCAAACATTCTTGCAACTGCTGGCGGGATAATCAACAATGACGTAATTAATAACACGCCAACAATTTGAACAGAAACAGAAACTGCAAGCGCAATCATCAACATAAACAATAGTTGATAAGCAGTTCGATTAAGCCCTTGAGAAACAGCTAATTCTTCATTAAGTGTTAGTAGCAACAATCTTTGCCAGAATATAACTAGCAACCCAACAATCACAACCAAAATCGCATAAATCCACACAATATCTTGATTGGTAATAGATAAGATATCGCCAAATAACACTGAAAAATAGTCTGTATTGGAGCCACCTACAACACTAAGAACAACAATACCAAGTGATAATGCAAGGTGGGAAAATATCCCTAAAATAGCATCATTGGATAAAATCTGTTTTTGTTGCAAAACAACAATTAAACTAGCAAAAATCACGCCAGTAACAACCAAACCTATGTGAATACCAAGACCACTAGCAAGTCCAAGAGAAACACCCAATAAAGCAGAATGAGAAATAGACTCGGAGAAATAACTCATGCGCTTCCAAATCACGAAACAGCCGAGCGAACCAGCAATAATAGAAATGCCTAGCGCTCCGATAAGCGCCCTTAGAATAAAATCTTCCATGGCTTAAATTATAGAATTACTGACAATCCTGACACAATCCATACAAATATAGACAATGATCAGTTAATTTAAATCCGTGTTTAGTAGCAATATCATGTTGATGTTGCTCAATAACTTCATCACTAAATTCATCAATCTTCCCACATTTAATACATAATAAATGATCATGATGTTCAGCATTTGATAGCTCATACATGCTTTGACCATTGTCAAAATTCAATTTGTTTATCATACCCGCTTCTTCAAATTGAGTTAGTACTCGATAAATAGTAGCAACACCCACTTCCTCTCCTTGCATCACTAGCGTTCGATAGATATCTTCGGCACTCATATGATGATTTTCACTTTTCTCTAAAATTTCTAAAATTTTAAGCCTAGGTAGCGTTACCTTAAGTCCTGCCGTTTTTAAATCTTGAGCGTCCATATTCGCATCCTTGAGGTAAAATCAATTAAATAATTCCTAACTATTTTAATCAATTAATTACAAATGAATAAACTAACTTTAATTGCATTCTCATTTTCATTGCCGTTTTTATCTGCCTGTACACCTTCTATGCCAACGCTACCAGACCTACCTACTATGTCTGATATGGTTCCAGATATGTCACTACCTACTCCCTATAAAGATGATATTGAACAAGGCTCGGTTTTAGATAGATTTACAATCAATCAACTAAAAGTTGGCATGTCTCAAATTCAAGTGCAAGACTTAATTGGCTCTCCTAGTATTATTGATCCATTTCACAGTAATCAATGGCATTACATTAATCATTCAACGCGACACGAAAAAGATGATATTCATTACCGCTTAATACTGAGTTTTAGTAACAGTCAATTATCCAAGATAGACACTATTGGCATTGAAAGCTTGCCAGATCTTTCTGATACTGAAAAAGCATTAGAAGAAAAACGTATTGCCGATGAAAAAGCAGCTGAAGAGGCGCTTAAACAAGCCAAAATTAAAGCTCAAAAACTCGCTGCAGCACAAGCCAAAGCGGCTGAAGAGAAACGTATTGCAGAGGAGAAGCTAGCCATACAAAAAGCACAAGCTGCCGCTTTAAAAAAAAAGCTTGATCTAGAACAAGCTCAACAACGAGAAATAGATCGTCAAAATGCAATCAAAGCTGCCGCTGAATTAAAAAAAATACAAGCAAATAAGCTTGCTCAAGAGCAACTTGAACAGCAGAAAAAGGCTAATGAAAAAGCTGTCATAGAAGCAGCTGATAAAGCAGCAAAAGAGGCTGAAAAACCTTGGTACAAATTCTGGTAGGACCTTATTAATCGTGTCATCACTTGTTGTTAACAACCTAAGTTGTCAAAGAGGCTACAACCAACTTTTTAATAATCTTTCTTTTCAGGTAAGGGGTGGAGAAGTGTTACGCATTACAGGTGCTAACGGTAGTGGAAAAACGTCACTATTAAAAATATTGGCAGGTGTTAGTGCAATTGAACAAGGTGGGGTTAAGTGGAATCAGCACTTAGTTAAATCTGATGAATATCAAAGTGATATTTTTTATCTGGGCCATCAAGCTGCATTAAGTGGCGAACTTAGCAGTCTTGAAAATCTTGAATATTTAAGTAACCTGAATAAAACTACTAAACAGCAACAACTTATTCAAGCTTTAGAAGCTATTGGACTAATAGGTTATGAAGATGAATATTGTATCAATCTGTCTGCAGGGCAAAAACGTCGAGTCATTCTAGCCGGTCTATTTGTCTCAAAAGCTAAAATATGGCTACTTGACGAACCCTTTACCGCACTTGATCCAGCAGGTGTTAAGATTGTGGAGCAGAGAATCTCTCAACACTGTGACAATGGCGGTTTGTGCTTATTTACTACACATCAAGATTCAGCTCTCGCCAATCAACGAATATTAGCCTTATGAATATCTACTTGCAAACGTTAAGTCGAGATTTACGGGTTGCCCTACGCAATCCTTCTAGCATTCTTAACCCCTTGTTATTTTTTGTTATTTCTGTAGCGCTATTTCCTTTAGCAATTAGCCCAGAAGCCGCAACACTTTCACAAATTGCTGCTGGTATTATTTGGGTGGCAAGTATGTTGGCCGTACTACTATCGCTCAACGCACTATTTCATCACGATTATGAGAATGGCGTTTTGGAGCAAATGATTACCTCGCACCACTCCCTGCCATTATTAATTTTGGCAAAAATAACGGCACACTGGTTACTTACTGGCATCCCTATTATATTACTATCACCCTTGTTAGGTATTTTTCTATTTTTGGATGGCGAGGGTATCAAAGTATTAATGATTACCCTCTTACTTGCCACGCCCAGTCTAAGTCTTATTGGTAGCATTGGCGCCTCATTGATTGTTGGCGTTAAAAACTCAGGAATGTTGTTATCGCTATTAATTTTGCCACTTTACATCCCTATTCTAATTTTTGCCTCAAGTGCTGTATCTCAAGCTCAATTTGGTCTCGCTATTGACGGACAGCTATACTTCTTGGCAATGTTTTTAATACTTAGCCTGATGAGTGCACCATTTGTAAGTGCTATTGCCCTGAAGATTAGTCTAGAGTGAACTTTACTTTATAAAAAATTTTGTTATAATTCTAACAATACGCTGATTTGTCCCGATTGCTAGCGTTACTACCTTGAGTAGTTAAATTAAGCTAAAGCAGGTGTTCTTCTTTATTGATAACCCTTCTTGAAAAGGGTTTTTTTACGTTCACAAGGAGAACAAAAATGATATTTACTTCTGAATCAGTGTCTGCAGGACACCCTGATAAAGTTTGCGATCAAATTTCTGATGCAATTTTAGATGCCGCCCTAACTGAGGATAAAAACTCACGTGTTGCTGTTGAAACTTTAGTTAAAGATAACCATGTGGTGTTAGCAGGTGAAATCACCACAGGTGCCAACATCAATTATGAACAAATTGTACGAGATACCATTATTGGCATTGGTTATGATAAAGATGAATATGGCTTTAATGGTCATACCTGCGATTTAATTAATCTATTGGGTGAGCAATCACAAGATATCGCCATGGGTGTTGATGAGTTTGAAAATCATGAGCAAGGTGCAGGCGATCAAGGTTTAATGTTTGGCTATGCTTGTAATGCTACTGATGTTTATATGCCTGCACCAGTTTTATACGCACATCGTTTGGTTGCCAAACAAGCTGAGTTAATGAAAAATGGCGCACTTGCATGGTTACGTCCCGATGCTAAATCTCAAGTATCTTGTATCTACGATGGTCATAAAATTGTGGGTATTGATGCTGTTGTACTGTCTACACAGCATGATGAAGATGTCTCGTTAGATGAGTTACGCGAAGCAGTATTAGAAGAGATTATCAAACCTGTTTTACCAAATGAATGGATTACTAATTCAACCAAGCTACACATCAATCCAACTGGTAATTTTGTTATTGGCGGCCCTGTCGGTGATGCCGGCCTAACTGGCAGAAAAATTATTGTAGATACGTATGGTGGAATGGCCCGTCATGGTGGTGGCGCCTTTTCAGGCAAAGACCCTTCTAAAGTAGATCGTTCTGCTGCTTATGCCACTCGTTATGTTGCAAAAAATATTGTAGCTGCTGGATTAGCAGCCAGATGTGAGGTGCAGGTTTCTTATGCTATTGGCGTTGCTGAACCAACCAGTATTAGTGTTGAAACATTTGGCACGGGTAAGATTTCAAATGATGAAATTGAAACTTTGGTGCGTGAACATTTCGACTTACGCCCAAAAGGTCTTATCGCCATGCTTGATCTTAAACGCCCAATCTATCAACAAACAGCAAGTTATGGTCACTTTGGTCGCACTGAAGAGGCTATTAGCTGGGAAAAGACTGATCGCACCCATTTATTGAAATAAATTTAAATTTTACAAGTTTGGTATAATGGCCAAACTGCCAAGGAGCGTTGCGTTGAAACATGTTTTCAATCAGGCTTGGCTATCAAAATACTCAAAACGACGCTCATTTTTTAATTTTTTAAGGAGAAAAAAATGAGTAATTTAACAATGGATAACAACGACTACAAAGTAGCTGACATGGGTTTGGCTGATTATGGCCGCAAAGAGGTTGAGCTTGCTGAAGCTGAAATGCCAGCATTAATGACACTACGTGACAAATATCGCAACGAACAACCGCTAAAAGGCGCTCGCATCTTAGGTTGTATCCATATGACCATTCAAACTGCAGTACTCATGGAAACTTTGGTTGACCTAGGCGCACAAGTGCGCTGGTCTAGTTGTAATATCTTTTCAACACAAGATCATGCAGCTGCGGCAATGGTAGCTGCAGACATTCCAACATTTGCCTGGAAGGGTGAAACTGAAGAAGAGTTCTTATGGTGTATTGAACAAACTATTTTAGACAATGGCAAGCCTTGGAATGCCAATATGGTGCTTGACGATGGTGGTGATCTTACTGAAATGTTGCATGTCAAATATCCTGAAATGTTAAATGACATTCACGGGATCAGTGAAGAAACCACAACGGGTGTTCACCGTTTATTAGAAATGATGGAAGCCGGCACTTTAAAAGTACCTGCAATTAACGTGAACGACTCTGTAACTAAATCTAAAAATGATAACAAATACGGTTGTCGTCATTCCCTAAATGATGCAATTAAACGTGGTACTGACATGCTAATGTCGGGCAAAAAAGCTTTGGTCATTGGTTATGGTGATGTGGGCAAAGGTTCAGCACAGTCACTTCGTCAAGAAGGCATGATTGTTAAAATTTCTGAAATTGATCCAATCTGTGCGATGCAAGCTTGTATGGATGGCTTTGAAATTGTCTCTCCTTACAACAACGGCATAAATACCGGAACAGTTGACGGCATTAATCAAGAATTATTGTCAGCCACCGATCTAATTGTGACCACTACGGGTAATATGAATGTTTGTGACAGCGCCATGTTGCAAAGCATTAAATCAGGTTCGGTAGTTTGCAATATTGGTCATTTCGATAATGAAATTGACACTCAATATATGCGTGACAATTGGCGCTGGGATGAGGTTAAGCCTCAGGTGCATCGTGTATTTAGAAGTGACGATAAAAATGATTACTTAATTCTATTATCTGAGGGTCGTTTGGTTAATTTGGGTAATGCAACAGGACATCCGAGCCGTATTATGGACGGTTCATTTGCCAACCAAGTATTGGCACAAATGCATTTATTTGACGAAAAATTTGCTGACAATGGTGGTGATATCTACGTTGAAGTTCTACCTAAAAAGCTTGATGAAGAAGTGGCGGCAGGCATGGTAAGTGGTTTTGGCGGTGTATTAACCACTTTAACTGACAAGCAAGCTGACTACATCAATGTGCCTAAAGAAGGACCATTTAAGCCAGAATCTTATAAATACTAGATTCAAGCTTTAGTAAAATATTAAATGCGGCTTACAAGCCGCATTTTTTATGACATTTTGAATATTTGTTAATTTTTTAAGGTACTTTTCTATGTTAAATCCTATTTTTACTGAACAAAAATCATTCGAACAAGCGTTTTCAAAAGGATTAGAATCAATGCTAGAGCATGATGAGTTGGGTGTTTTCATCTTGGTGTTAGCCAATACGCTCGCTGATGAAAAATTGTGGCGTCAATTTAAACCTACCTTAATCACTAAGTTTGAGCAGTTAAAAGCAGGTGATATTGCCGGATCTGAAGATGATGTAGCGGTGTTTAATCAATTACTTGATTTAGATCTAAATAATCTTGAGATTACCAAATATAAAACGCTAGGCGGCTTTGAACTGCAATATAATCCACTGCGTGCATTGCGCCCACAAAGAATGTCTAAGGCAAAAACCACTGGAATGAGTTTAGATTTTGACGTCGATGGTTTTAACTTTAACAAGTCTTTTTTACAAACAGAAATCTTCTGGAAAGGTAATTTTTTCGCTAAAAATATTGCTCTTTTTTATAATAAATTTCCCTTTGCTAAACTACATGGACTAGTTGTCGTTGAACCGGAAAAACAACACCCACAACTACTTACACCAGAACTTCATCAGTTTGCCTGGATGATGGCTAATAGTGTTGGTTTAAATATTAAGGGCTTTACTTTGGCTTACAATTCTTATGGCGCTTACGCTTCGGTTAATCATTTTCATTTACAGTGCTTTGTTAGAGAGACACCATTGCCTATCGAAAACAACGAAAAGTATCCCTTGGTTAATCATTGGTTTAATTCGGTTGGTGATGCTTGGGAGTTTATTGAAAGTCTACATCGTGACAACCAACCCTACCATTTAATCTATCGTGATCAGGCTATTTTGTGTATTGTGCGTCAAAGACAAGACGATTACCAACATGCCGACTGGACTTCAGGCTACGCCTGGTATGAAGCATGTGGCGGACTAAGCACTTCTACTTTAAATGATTTTGACCAACTAACCGAACAGCAACTCAATAATGAACTATTAAAACTTAAAATAACCTAAGCCTTTATTG